>SBBR01000042.1 GCA_005239615.1 archaeon | reverse complement strand
CTGGCACCAATGCCCTCACAGTAGGGGTGCTGGACGCGACCGGAAGGCCGCTCCAGTCAATCACGGTCACCCTCTACAGCGAATCAGGGGAGGTGCTCGGCGCGAAGGAAACCCAGCTCGCGGGCGAGGTAGTCTTCGAGAACCTCTCGGCTGAGAGGGACTATTTCGTTGGAGCGTGGAACGACCAGTACCTTCCAGCGAAGCAAAAAGTAAGGCTTGCCGAGTCAAACAGGGCGAGCATAGTGCTGCTGCGCGGCACCGCAACCAACTCCGGCTCTCTCACGATCTACACTGCAGACGACAAGGGCAAGCCAATCAACGATGCAACGCTCAATTTCTTCCAGGAGGACGCGAACGGTCTCTCCCCGCTTGGTGTGCCTCCGCAGAAGACGGATGTAACTGGAAAATTCGTGCTCCTCGCGCCGCTCAACGCAACAATTGTCGTGAAGGCATCCAAGGGGGCGCTTGAAGGAGAGGAGAGCGTGAAAATCCTCGAGACATTCAAGAACGAGGCATTCATAACAATGAGGGAGCCCTACTCGCAGGTCAGCATAAAGGTCCTTGACAAGGACGGCAAGGAAGTGCAGCACGGCTTCATCTCCATAACAGGAGGCAAGGACGTGCTAGTGGAGGGCGAGTATGAGCCAGGCCTCGTGTTCAACCCGCGCGGAAACAAGTACGTGAACATAGCATTCACCGATGATGAAGGCAACGCTTTTGAGGAAGAGGCTTACGTGCAGGATGTGAACGAAATAACTGTTTCGCCAAAGGGCGCGAAGGGCTCCGGCACCGCTCCTGACACCGAGTTCATGGGGGTGTTCAACATCGATGGCACTAAGGCCGAGGGCCTTGCAAAGGGCGTTGATTATTTCCTCAAGTTCAGGGTGAACTACTCCTCAGGAACTACAAGGAACGGCTTCCATGTGAGGCTTGGTGATGACACCGTTAATTTCGTTGACTCGCAGGACGCCGGCATAACAGGCTTCGCGACAGTGGGGGCGAGCAGCTTCTACGGCAGGAGCTATTCCCCCAACCCTGCGCCGGGATTCGAGGCCCTTGATTTTGAGAACTCAGGAAAGGAAGGTGGTTACAACAAGTGGCTCGAGCTCTACTTCCAGAGCGCGGGCGAGAAAATAATAAGGGTGCGCGTGAAGGCGAAGGAAACAGCGACCGCCCCAGACATTGAGGTGCGCCACAGGGCATGGAGCACAATCGGGAACTCGATTTACAGGACGCCTGCAGACCCTGAGCTCAGGCTGCAGCAGTTCAGCTCCGGAAAGACATCCCTTTACGCGGAAACCAAGGTAGATAAGGCGAGGATACTGGAGGCCAGCGCACAGTGCAGCAATGCGCTCTGCGCCTCGTACAAGTTCGTGAGGAGCGACGGTTCGGAATTCGGGCCTGAAACCTTCAAAGCTGTGCTTGGAGGGTTGTACGCGCTGGACATTTCGCTCTCGCCCTCGGCAGCGAGGGCCGTCACGATAAAGGCCTCTACCGCAAAGCAGAGCCCGAAGATAGGGTTCCAGGGCTTCGGCATTGACGATTATGGGGAATTCCCGGATTCCAACAGCGAGGACACCTCGATACAGGTGGACAACGTCACGCTCAGGCAGGGCGAGCAGACAAGCGTGAGGCTGTTCTTCAAGGCACTGCGGCCGGAGAACTCCTACATCACCCTGCAATTGGTGTCGGGCGAGAGCACGCTCAACGAGCAGTTCCGCTTTGATGTGTACAAAGAGAAGGCGGTTTCGCTGAGGACAACGCCAGAAAGCGTGGTGTTCGGCGAGGATTTCTCCATTAGCCTGCAGGATGAGGAAAGGAACCCCATAACCAACGCACAGGTCAGCCTCTCGGATGCTGAAGGGAAGAACCTCCTCACGATACAGGGCAACGGGACAGCGAACAAAGGCGCGAATGGTAGGTACTTCGTGAAGAACACCTTCAGCGCGGGCACCTTGAAGTATGAGGTCAGGGCGGATGGCTACAAGGCGCTCGACGGCACAATAGAGGTGACAAGGGCAGGGATACTGAAGTTCGCGGAGGACAAGGTTCATGTGACGATACCGAAAAGCCTCAGGACTGAGGAAAGGTTCATGGAGCTCGCGAACAACTCTAGGCAGGGTGTACAGCAGATAACCTTCGAGGTCAAGCCAATCACCCCGCTTCCAAGCGGCATGGAAATCAAGGTCACGCCTGTCTCCAACATCCAGCCGAACACTTCGCAGCGCATCGTCCTTGTCGCGGAGTACAACGGCGAGAGGGAAACTAGCCACGGCGAGGCAAGGATAGTCGCGCGCGGAAGGACAGAGGCGGGCTTCACTGTGACGGCGGAGACGAAAGTGGTCGTGGATTACAACCCAAAGGTTCCGCAGGACTGCCTCGAGTTCAGCAAGGAAAGGATGGTAATCTATGTTGCATCCGGCATGGAGGACAGGGGATTCTACGACCAGCAGTTCGCAAATTACTACAGGAATAACCCGACCTACGCGTCCAACCCAAGCGTACCCAGCGCGCCGGGCCAGCTCAGGCCGAGCGACCCATCCTCCTACTACAGGTACAACAATTTCACAACCACTTCGAGCGACACCTTTACAGCCAAGCTCGCAGACAGGCAGGAGTGCCAAGTGCAGCTCGAGCTCAGGCCGGAGAGCATCTCGCAGGGCGGGGCGCAGGCAGCCGGCCTCGAAGTGCAGGCAGGGGAAATCAGGCTCGTGCCGCAGCAGGGAATCAGTGGAACAGGCACCGTAGGGCAATCGGGCGCTGGCTCGACGGGAGGGCAAGGCGTCGGTGTTGGGAGTACTGTGGGTCGGGGCAGCGGCGCTTCGGGAGTAGTGGGCGGCGCTGCTAGGCGGAGCGACACGCAGGAAGTGACCGTGACAGTAACAAACAACATGATTAGGAACTATGCGCAGAAGCAGAGGTTCGGCTTTGACCTTGTGTACAAGGGCGAGGGCTTTGAGAAGAGCATTCCTGTTGACGTGCTAGTTTGGAACCCGAGGTACGCGCTGCAGGTCACGCGCAATGTTGAGTTGTTCCTCGGGCCGAACGACCAGGGCATATTCTCGGCGCAGGTGCCGCTCTTCGTGAGGAATGTTGGGGAGGCTGACATCGAGAACGTTGACTTCAGGATTTCCAGCGCGACCAGCAGGGGCAACGTGGACATACAGATAGTGCCTCCCTACCCAATACAGTTCCTCAGGAAAGGCGACCAGGTATTCCCGCCGAAGACCCTTGTGGCTCAGGTGCTGAGGAACGAGAAGACAACGCTCGAGGAAGTGAAGGAGTTGGACATCACTGGAGTGATTAACGGCCAGACATTCAGCTTCGGCCCGGTCATTATAACAGCCCACGTTTCCGCAGCGCAGTGCCTTGTTGTGACGCCAAGCAATGTGGTGTTCTTCAGCACGAAAACCGAAGGCGCGAGGACGCAGGAAATAACCGTGAGGAACACCTGCGCCGAGGAAGTTAGGATACTTGATATCAGCAGGCCCGCGACAGGCAGGAACACTCTCACGCTCGCACCGCTTGGAACCATACTCCCGCCGCACTCGCAAACCAAGCTGAACATGGTCCTTGACATCAGGGAAAGCTACACAGGAAGCTCTGTTCCTGTAAGGATTAGGGGCTTCCTCGTGAGGAGTGGCGCACCGCTTGACTCCAACCCCATATTCGTGGACATAAAGATTGGCAAGGACACTGGAAAGGGTGAGGCTGCCAGCGAACCTTACACCCTGCAGGTGTGCGAAGGAGGCACCAAGACCGTGAGGTTCCCAATCATCGCCTCTGGCACCAACCCATTATGCGACAACTCCTATTGTGATGCGCAGCAACTCGCCGGCTACCTCGCCGACAGGATTAATGAGGCAGTGAGGGACGCGGAGAAGCAGATAACCAACAGGAGCGCGGAGCTTCAGCGCGCGGACTGCGACCAGGTGGACCTCGCGCGCGGCTTCTGCAAGTTCTCTGATTTAGGGGTGAAGCTCAAGCCCTTCAACGCTTACATGTCCCAGGACAACATTTCGGCAGGCCTGCTGCAGAAGGCAATAGAGCAGAAGCAGGGCTCAGTGAAGGGTTTCAGGGTAGATTTCCTGCCGGGAAAAGACGCCGGGGAATACCTTGGGGGATACTCAAAGCAGATTTTCATGAACAACAATTTCAGGGGGTGCGGCGCCTACAACATACAGCTCAACGGCTCGGTGAGGGTTGAGGGAAGCAGGTTAGTGCCTGAGCTCATGAACGTGCTCGTGGACATCACTCCTGAAACAACAGGGGCTGGCGCAAGGCAGCTCACCGAACAGTGCCTTGGGAGGGTGCAGAACGTCAACAACTTCCTGCCCAAGGACGAAGGCCTGAACCCGAACCAGAGGCTCGACACGTGGCTTGGCGTGGTTGAGGCTAAGGACAGGGCGCTCGAGGACGTTTCCAAGGACGTGGCGAAAACAATATTCGGGAGCGACAAGCGCTCTGTTGTGGGGCCGCAGGGCTCTAATGTCCTCACGCTGAACCTCGGGAGCGAGCAGGGCTACATTGTAAGGGTTGAGGTGGACAAAACCGAAACAGAGAGCCCGGTGAACGTCCGGGCTTATGTGAGGGAGGCTGTCGGGGCTGATGAGAAGCTCCAGAAGGAAATCGCCAAGGAAGCTGGGCAGGCGCTCAAGAACCTCCGCGATAACCAGATAGAGGGCTGCATAGGCGAGGACGAGAGCTATCTGCTGCTCAAGAGCACCTCGGGAACCTTCAACTACAACCTGCAGGTCAAGGGGGAGATTCCAGTGAAGTTCAACTCTCCGACCTGCCTCGACTTCAACGTGACCTCGGACATAAAGGAAACCATTGGCCTCTCGGGGAGGCGCACCACTGCCTTTTATGGCATCACGCAGGAATCGCCCTTCTTCCTGCAAGGCACAAGGGAAGGCGAAAAGGAGAAGGAGCCGAGCCTCTCGGACAGGGTGAATGAGGTTAAGGTGGACACGCTCGAAAAGAAGACGAACAGGTTTGTCGCGCCTGCCCGCGTTTGCGTTGTGGGAAGCTCGCAGCTCCAGCAGGCGCAGGGGAAAAGCGTTGCGATAACCGCGAAGAGACAAGACACCCAGAAGTCAAAGAAGCCGGTGGAGGAGACGGTTGGATTGAAGGTGTGCGGGATACATCCATACAGGTTCATCACCGAGGCGCCGGTGAAAATGAAGGCCCCGACCAAGGAAGGGCAGTTCTACTACGCGACGTTCATATGGAAGGGGCCGCCGGAACAACTGAGCCTCGCAGGCCTCTCAAGGCTCAGCGAGATAAAGGACATGGCGGACAAGGCAAGGCTCCGTGCTGAAAGCAAGACAGGCCCTGACCCGAAGGATACCACTGAAGTTGTGAGCGCAAAGAGGAAGGCTGCTGGAAGCTACCTCATAGTTTGCAGCGCGACATCTGCTGCTACATCTGCATTCAGGCCTGTGTTTGGCATGGGCCCGGGAATGGCGCTGAACGTGCTATTTGACTGCATGGTGCCGTTCTCCTACCTCATGTGGGGCGAAACGCCGCTGTTCAAGGATATAAGTGGCATGGTCGGCAAGGCGCTTGAGGTGCTCGGGCCGATAAAGAACGGCATCGACTGGGTGCTTGGTGGCCTCGGGAGCGCACTGAAAGGCTTCTTCAACCTAATTGGCATAAAAGGCCTTGATGCCGCGGAGAGCAACCTCGCAACGCTCTCGCAGAACCCTGAGAGCTTCAACACCAATGTAGTGGAAGCGATGGTGCCGGCCGCAGTGATCAAGGACTCCATTCTAGCTGGCCAGAAGACTTTCGGCGGGCAGGTGTACGGCACAGCGCTTTCCAGCACAGCAGGATTCGGGCTCGACATCGCGAAGACAAGCCTCGTGGGCGAAAACAT
>SBBR01000006.1 GCA_005239615.1 archaeon | reverse complement strand
GCTCAAGCCTTTCTGGTCCTCCAGCAGCTCCGACGTCAGCATCGTCGTCGAGTCGAAGAGCCTGAGTTTCTTCAGGAGGTGGTACAGCAGGTTTTTGGCGATTATTCTCTCTGATTTTGGGATGGGTGAGACACTTTCCGCTACCTTGACCATTGAGAAGCCGCGCTTGTCTTCAGCGCTGGAAATCATCAGTGAGTCCGCAAGGGTCGTGAGTGAGTCAACAACGACGCGCTTGGGGAGGAAAGATGTGTAGATTTCGTATATCTTGTCAAGGAAGTTGTCGGTTTCGACCACATCGAAGTAGGCCACGCGGAACTTGCCTTCGTTCTCCAGCTTTTCGATGTCCCATCCGAAGCTCTGGGCTGTCTTCACAAGCTCCTTCTTGCTCTGCTCGGTGGAGATGTAGAGGCCCTTCTCTCCGGCTTTCGCGCCGTTCACGAGGTATTGCAGGCAGAACGTGCTCTTTCCCGTCCCTGCGCCCCCTGAAACGAGGACGATATTACCCTTAGGGATGCCACCGTTTAAGGCCTTGTCAAGCCCGTCGATGCCTGTCCTGACCCTCTCCACCATGAAGATTCACTAATGAGTAACTTTACGTAATATAAAAACCTTCCCACAAACCTGAATAGCATGAAGCGTTGGTAAATATCTATAAAATGCGCAGGCAAAGGATTTGGGAACCCTTTGACGGCTTGCCAAAAAAATAATCACTCAACAGCTAGCTGGCTGGCCGTGAGGTGGTTGGAGAAGTCGAACTCCTCGAGCGGTTTCACCACAAAGTCGCAGTGCGCCTCACCGAGCGCGGAGCATTTTACTTCTATGCACTCCACGCTGCGCCTGAAGTAAACGGAGAATATTCCTGCGAGGAAACCGCGGAGGAGCGTATCCACGGGGGCCTTTGCGCCTTTGCACGCCTGTGCTACCGGCGAGTTTGACACGGAAATCAGGCAACGAGCGTGCTCATAGTTTATGTCTGTGCGCTGGAGTTGACCCCAGCCCGAGGCCATGAAATAGGATTCCATAAACTCGAGGCCTTTTTCCCCTTCAACGCCAAAATCGAGGCGGAAGCTCTTGTGGACGTCCTGTATTATCGCCTCCTTCGCGGAGCGGTAAAGGGAAAGGTTGAGACCTTTGTCCTCCTTCACCGCAATCACGGAGAGCACGTCCACCGGTAGCATCACGAAGGGCAGGTTGACGAGGAAAAAGTTGTTGTGCCTATACTGGAGGCTGTTGGTGAAAATGAACTTGTCGTAGAAGGTATTCAGCATTTACCTCACCCCTGCGGGAGCAGAACCCTCTTGGAAGCCGTTATCCCGTTGATGGGTTTGCATACCTGCTTCTTCGGCACTTGGGTTGTGGCCATGGTGCTGCGGAAGGGCGTGCGAATCCCTAAGAATGCCGTGTATTGTGCGGTAGGCCTCGACCTCTACTGGCCACACAATGAGGGCGTTACCCACGCGCTTGGAGAGGACTAGGCGCCTCGCAATGAGCTTCTTTAAGTAGTAGGCGTAGTTGGTCGAGTGCCTCTTCTTGGAGTCGCGCGAGGAAACATCCTCGCTGAAGTGCTGCGCCACCTCAAGCGCTGATATGGGCCAGTACTCGCGCACCAGCTCCAGCACGCGTTGCTCCTTCTCACCTATCTCTGGCATGCCAATCATTACTATGATTTAAGGCATTTAAAGTGATACATTTACCCTTAATAATGATTTCTATTCTGGCTAGCCAGAATTCTCAACATCACAATTTATCAGTCAGGTGCAGGAGCCTCTCGAAGTTCGCGACATCGGACTTCCTGAAGAGTATGATGACGCTCGCACCGAAGATTAAGGCGTATCCCCAGAACTCGAATATTGTCGGGGTTTCGCTGAAGAAAAGGAAGGCAATCACAGACGCGAACAGGAGCTCCAAGTGTGCTATTATGCTTGCGGCAGAAGCCTCAAGGGTGTGCAACGCCTGATAGTATAGGTCGCTCGCAATTCCGAGGAGTATGCCCAGCACGACAAGGCTGACAAAGCCAAGGGGTTCGCCCTGCAGCCCGGAAATGTCGGGGAAAAAGAACGGCAGCATTATTGTCGTGATGAGGAACTGCATAGCGTTGGTGTAAACGGAAATAGTGTGATATGAGTAGCCCCTGAGCTCGCGCGCGGTTATTATGTCTCCGGCATAGGAGAAAGACGAGAGAAGCGCTAGGGCAACGCCAGCGTTAAGACCGAGGATATCCTCCGGCTTCGCTATGAAGAGTATTCCGGCGAGCGTGAGGAGAAAGCTCAGGATTTTCCGGGCGCCTGCCTTCTCGCCGAGGAAAAGGATTGCCGCGAGGAGCACCCATGCTGACATAGTGTACTGGAGGAAATAGGCGTTGGAGACTTTGGTGTAAAGGATCGCGAGGAAAAAGAAGAATGGCGTGCCGACGCTGAAGAGCGCGTTAAGGAAAATGATGCCGAGTTCGCGGCCATTCTTAACGGGCTCGTGCACCCTAACCCTGGAGTAGGAAATGAAGAGGACGGAGAGGAACTTGAAGAGGCGTGAGACCCAGAAAATCACTATGAATGAGAACCCGAGGCCGAGGAAAACCTTCCACGAAACACCATTCAGGGCCCAGAAGAAGGAGGCGAGGACAAGGCCGAGCACTGCTGAATCGCGGGCGTCCATTGGAACCTACCACATAACAGAAGGGATGCCAAAATTTAAGCATTTTTGTCAGCGACCTCTTGCTGGCCGGATTTTGGATTGTTTGCTATGGCCCCTACCATATGGCCTATTTGAATGCAGCCCTTCATTCTTCGATATTGTTCGCGCTATATGGCCTATTGTCACGTAGGTGAATCTAAAAGATGGGCGTGAACCATGGTGTCAAGGCCGGAGCGAGAATAATGGGAATTTCCTCTCGGAAGATGGGAAAACTTTCTACCTTTGAAGGTTTTAAGTTACAATGGCTTCGGGGCGAATGAAAATGGCGGCAACTCCTTTCTGGCCCGCCTAATGTAAATATTTCTTTGCGCCAACGCGGATAACCTGAAAAGTTCTCCATGGATGAAATCGCTGAATTTCAGACCGTTACCGAAATTCAGAAAACAGTAATAAGATTTATTTTCCCCCTTGATATTCATTTAGGAATTCGGGTTTTCCGGTCAAAACCGTTAGCAGTTAGGGTATTCCCGTTAAAGCCTGTGCCCAAGCTTTTTTTTCTTCGTCTCGAGGTAGCGCCTGTTGTGCCTGTTTGGCTTTGCCCTGAGGGGAATCTGCCCCACAATCTCGAGGCCAAAGCCCTCAAGGCCCCTGAGCTTCTTCGGGTTGTTGGTAAGCACCCGGATTGTAGTGAGGCCAAGCTCGCGGAGTATCCTCGCGCCTGTGCCGTACTCGCGCTTGTCCACCTCTAAGCCGAGCGCCCTGTTCGCCTCTACAGTGTCCTTGCCCCTGTCCTGCAAGGAGTACGCGCGGAGCTTGTTGAGGATGCCGATGCCCCTGCCCTCGTGGCTGGGGATGTAAAGCAGCACGCCTTTTCCCTCGCGGGAAATCATGGAGAGCGCAGCGTGGAGCTGGGCGTTGCAGTCGCACCTCAGGCTGTGGAAAACATCACCGGTCAGGCAGGCAGAGTGCACGCGCACAAGCACGTTCTTCCTCCCCCCAACCCTACCCTTCACCAATGCAATGTAATCATTGCCCTCGAGGAGGTCTGTGTAGCCCATTGCAGTGAAGTCGCCGAATTTCGTGGGAAGGCTTGCCTCGGCAACCTTTCTCACCATAAGACCTTTCCTGAGCCTGTGGCTGATGACATCCTTGAGGCACACTATTTTGAGGCCGTGCCTACGGCTGAATTTCATTAGGCCAGGTAGACGGGCCATGCTCCCGTCTTTGTTCATAATCTCGCAAATCACACCAACAGGGTTCATTCCGGCAGTGGAAAGCAAATCAACCGCGCCTTCGGTGTGTCCTGCGCGGTGCAGAACCCCGCCTTCCCTCGCAATCAAGGGAAAAACGTGACCAGGCCTGTGGAGGTCCTCCGGCCGCGAGGCTGCGCTGAGAATGGTTTTTATGGTGAGGAGCCTGTCCTTCACGCTCACACCTGTGCTCGTGCCCTTTGCATCCACCGAAACAGTGAATGGGGTGTCGAACCTGTCGCTGTTCTTAGCCATTCTCGGCAGGTCGAGCTGGGCTGCCTTTTCACTTGTGATGGGCACGCACAGGAGGCCGCGGCCTTCCCTCAGCATGAAGTTCAGCTTTTCTGGAGTGGCCTTCTCCGCCGCGAGGACAAGGTCGCCTTCATTTTCGCGCCTCTCGTCATCCACGAGGATTACGATTTCGCCGCGCCTCAGGGCCTTCATTCCAGCCTCGACTGAATCGAATTTAAAGGGCATAACCACACACATAATAATGGCCCGGGAAAACCGGCTAAGAATACTGGCCGCGCATTACTTAAAAACGTGATGCGTAACGGAAATGAGTGGCATGGCTGACAAGGTGCATTTCTCACGGCCCCCAAGGGCGGCAGAACTTTGTAAGGCGCTGGAGGGCACTGTGACAATTTACATGCCTGACAGCACATTCAGGAGGCTCAGCGCGAAAGCCAGGAAACTGCTGGACGCGAAGGGCGCGGAAGTGGTAATTGAAGAGGCAAGGGGGAGGCCTATCTCACTCCCAATGGAAAAGATTCTTGAAGTTGTGGAGCTGCACAGGGATGACCGAACATACAGGGAGATAGAGCGGATTACAGGAATACCGAAAAGTACCTGCCATTACCTTGTCAGGTACGCGGAGAGGCGGAAGCTGCGCAAGGAGGGGAAGGTCTTGTACCTGTAGTTATTTTTTTGAAAAATTTTTGTAGATGTACTTGTGGTGGCCGGCCTTTTCGACCAAAATGGTCTGGGTCTGGAATAATAGAAGACAAATCGCGCGGAAGTCCCCTGCCCTTATTTTGTAATCATCATACCTTGAGAGCCTCTCAAAGTGGGCCAGCGGGTCTTCAATGATCGATTCAATCTTTTTCACAAGGCGTTTGGCATCCTTGTGTTCGAGTCTGCTAAGGTCGCGGAGGGCTTCCTTGGACCATTCAATGCGCCATGCCAAGCTCACAACCCCAGCGATTTCTTGGCCTGGCTGTGGGATACTGTTTGCCCTTGCCTTACTTGGAGCTTTGCATTGAGAAGCCCTATCATGAACTCATCCGAATACTCACCCTGATCATCCCCTGCAGGTATGAGAGCCATTAGCCTGTTGAGGACGGCGTCATAAGTCTGCCTCTTATCCTCCTTGAGGCTTGAGAGCCTTTTCCTCGTCTCCGGCATTATCTGGATTGAAGTGTACTCCATAGAACCACTATAGAACAATCTATAAAGCTTTTATAAGCATTTGCCTTTGAAGAATAAAAACCATTAAATACCACAAAGGCGTTCATTTTCCTGATGAACTACTACGACGGGAAGATGCTCGAGTTCGCAAGGAAGCGGCAGGTCGACCGCATAAAATTCATGGAGAACCTCGGCAGGAGCGTCCTGCCCCAGCAGATAAAGCGCATCCAGCAGAATGACAAGATGGTTATGAAGGACCTCGTTCTGCCTGATTGGCTGGATTGGGACCTGCTTTATGAGTGGAGTATGCGCCGCAGGGTCGTGGACAACCCGCGCGAATGCATCCTCTGCAACGAGAAGGCCGAGCTGGGCGTTGATTTCAACATGAAGTTCGTGTGCGAGGGCTGCTTCTTCAGGATAAAGGGGATGTGAGGTGGCAGAATAAAAATGCTTATGGTACCAGGGAACAATTGTCAGGGCCGCAGCAGCCCGGGACGAAATAGAGTATGACCCATGGCAAAGCGGGCGAGAAGAAAGCGTGTGGCCGGGCTCTTGAAAGCGAAATTTATCTTAAAAAAGGGGAAAAGCCAAATGACTATTGTGCCGGAAAGGCGTTGATGGCAAGGCCCAACCATATCCTTAAATAGCACAAAAACCCCATTTTAGTGCATGGAAATGATTGGTGAAAACCTGGGCCGGCCATCGGAAAATCTGAGGAAGCTCTTAATACAGCAGGAGCTGCGCATGAGGAAAAGGCAGCCGGAGCACTGGGCCAAGACAAAATACAGGAAGTATGCAAAGCCCTACACCGAACAGGAGCTCGCGCTCATAAAGGAGCTCGAGAAGAAGAGGAAGAAACGCGTGAAGAAAGCTGGAAAAAGGCGGAAAGGGAAAGCTCAAGGAAAATGGAAGGCGAAAGAAAGCCTGGGCACTAGGCAAAGGGCAAAAGGAAAAAAATGATTTGGGTTTGTGCGGCCAACAGTCTTTCAGGGATACTCTTTCATCTGGCTCAAGACACCGCTTCTTGCAGTGTTGAACTGGTGCACCAGCTCGGCGCACTTGAGCAGGACAGGGCCAATTTCATTCGCTGTGCCATTGAAGCCGGCCGCCCCGGGATGCCCACCGCCCGTGCCGGGAAAGAATGAAGGGAGCCTCCCGAAAACGTCCTTTGCAAGGTCAATGCCGTGCTTCGCAACCCAGTTGCTGTTCGCCCTGCCGCTCACCCTTATCTTGCCAGCATCCGCATCTCCACAGAAAGCCACATCAGCACCGATGCGCACAAGGGTGGCAGCTGCATCGGCCTCGAACGCGCCAACATCGGAAACAGCGATTAGGGATTCGCCTGACTTGAATACCCTACACCTCCTTGCTGCCTTGAGGGCGGCGATTTTCTGCGAAATGTCGAGCTCTGCCCTGAAGAGAGAGACAATCTCTCGATAAGGCATCTTCGCCTTCCGCATTATTTCCGACATTATCGAAAATGTCTCATGGTCAGCTACGAGGAATGATGAGGAATCGGTTATTATGCCACATGCGATGCACACAAGCGCCTTCTGCGGAACCCTGAGCTTCGAGGCCTTGAGCAGGCCATACACTACCTCGGTCGCGGAAACCGCCTTTTCCGAAACGCCCGAATTTTTTAGCGACGCTATTGGAGGCGTGTTCCCGGAAAGGGTGTTTTTGTTTTTGGAGTGATGGTCAATGAGGAACTTTTCGCCCTTGAAGGCCAGGAAATCCCCTTTGAGCCCACCAAGCATCTCTAGCTCGTTGAAGTCGAGGCATACTGCCGCATCAAAGCCGGAAAAGGAAGGGTTCAGCGTGTATGGGATGGAAAGCTTCTCAGCAAGGGCCTTAGCGCCAGTGTTTATGCGCTCTGGCACGCCTATTGTAGTGAGAGCCTTTCCGTGCAGCGAGAAGTGTAACGCGGCAGCGCTTCCAAGGGAGTCGACGTCGCAGCCGGAATGTGTGAGGAGCAGCACGCGCTTATTGTAAAGCTTGGAAAGGGTCCTCAAGGACATTCATTTTGCCCCGCCCTTTTCTTTATCTCCCTTATTATCTCCCTTATCGGCGCCCTTCTGGATGGCCTCTATTTCCGCCTTGAGTTTGTTGAGCTTGTCGAGCATAGCCTCTTCCTGCTTCTTTACTGTCTTGAGCCTGAGCTCCACAGTTTCCTTCTGGTCGGAGAGCTCCTTCTCCACCTTCTTGGGGTCATTTAGTATGAGGATGTTGCCAACTGCTTTGTACACCTTTTTCTCCTTGGTGTCTTTCAGCTCCTTGATGGCCTCTTCTAGCACCTGGTTCTGGATGTTGAGGCCCTGGGTCTGGCTTTCGATAGCCGAGAGCTGTGCCCTGCTCCTCTCGAATTCCTGTATGGACTTGTTCAAATCAGCCATTATCACCCCCCCAACAAAGCGATTTCCCTGCACATTTCCAGCAAGCGTGAAAAGGAGTTCATTGCTGCGTCCAGCGAATGTCTGTCCTTTGCTACAATGGTGAGCAAAACAAGGTTTTTATTGATATGGATGGATGTCTGCGAGCGCCCGAAGAAGCGTCCCTCCAGTTCCTGCGCGAGCGCGTGGGCGGCAAGCCGGGCGGCTTTTTCGGATTGGAATTTGAACTGCTTTTTCTCTGAAAACATGAAGAATAATATGCCAAAAAAAGTTAAAGAATGGTCTGGTTATGCACAAATATCTGAGAAGTCGCACCGGCACTAAGGTCCCTGTAAAGTAAAGCGTTTAACTCCCTACTGCCATTCGTATTTTTCGGGTTTGCAAATATTCATGTTTTGGCTTTCCTAGTGGCTTTAGGGCTGAAACTG
>SBBR01000015.1 GCA_005239615.1 archaeon | reverse complement strand
GTTGCCTGCTTCTGTTTGGCGAGAAGGTATTCGACGATTGCGATGCGCACCGCATAGTAACCACCGGCGGTGTTGTCCGCATAATTTGTACGCCCTTCATAGAACTCATGATCGGCCATGAAGGTCGGTGCCCTACCTTCAACGTTCCACGAAGCGCCAGGCCTGTAAACTTCCATCAGTTCGTAACTCCACTCGCGCGGGACGAGGAGGACATAAAAATAATTTTCCAGGTAACTGGAATTGAAGAGCTGGACTGAGCCAAGCTGCGGGAAGTGCTTAACTTTCTCCTCAATGAAATGCTCTGAGAGGTTGGAATCAATTGCTACAATTGACCATCTGGTTGGAACAAGCTTCCTGTTCTTCTTCACGCCGAGCATCCCCGCACTCAAAATCTTGTGGAGCTGGTTCACTCCCACTTCGCCTTTATACAGTTCTACCATCGCGTCAAGCGCCTTCACGTCGGTGTCGGAAACAAGCTTGTCGATTTTCGGGTTTACCTTCGGGTTCTCTGTCATCGAGAACTTCTTGAGCTCGGCCTGCGGGCCCATGGGTGCGTAGAAATCGGAAAATGAAAGGTTTTGACTGCGCGGGGCATTCTGGAGCTGCATCTCAACTCCGACAGGCTTCTTCGCCATGAGAGTTTCCTGCACCTCGAGGAGCTTGTAGTCCGGCCTCGCTGCATCCTTGACGCCAAGCTTCATGTTGCCACGCACTAGGGACTCGCGGAAGGAAACTATTTTCTCGCCAGGAAGACCGAACCACTTGTCGGTGTCGTCGATGAGCCAGGCATTATCAACCACATTTTCACCACTATCCACCACTGCTGCGCCGTGACATTGTGCTGGGTCGTAAATTACGGGGGCCATAGGCGAGAAGGTGACCTTTGGGTAGCCTGTCCACGAGACGAAAACGCCGGGCGGGGAAGGGCCCTGAATGTCCTTGGAGTTTGCCTTTTCCAGAACAGCTTTCTTTTTCTCAAACCTATCTAGGATGAAGCACCGCGGCCCGCACCAGAGGCGACCCTTGCAGCGCACGCAAACCTCTGGAGAGGGTTTCACAAACCCTTTGCCCCCGAACCTGCCGTCCTCTCTCGGCAAATTGCCATGTTCTTTTGGACCTCCTTCCGGCCACGGCGCCTGCATTTCAAGCCTCATGCAAATGAAAATTGTGCGGAAGGTTTTAAGGGCTCTGAGGCATCGGTGCCGGTGCGGCGCAAGCTCGACCACAGGTCGTGCAGGTCTGGCGCGCCGCCTGCTCGCGGCGGCCCGAGCAAACCAACAGGTTTGCGGGGCCTCGCAAAGCCCATGGCTTTGCAAGGCAGAGCGGACTGCCTCTCGGCAGGCCTACCCCGTCGCACTCAACCGACGAAACGGTTGCGGTTCGGGCCTGTCCCCGTGCCGGCGCGGGAAAAGCAATATTAACCCCACGAGAGTCTGTTATTGCGTGAAGATTCCCCCTAGATACGTTCCTGCGGATGCCCAGTTTAGGATGCTCAAGCGCAGGATTGGCACAGCAAAGCTCAGCGGCACTTACTGGCAGAAAATCAGGAAGTCCCTCAAGGGCCATAAGGACGCGGAAGTGGACAGGCAGACGATTGATTTCCTCAGGGTTTTCATGGAGTGGAAGGAGAGAAGGGCGATAAGGCATGGGAACCACCTCAAGGGATTCACGCAGGCCGAGAGGGACGCCGCGAAAAGCGCTTTCCTCTGGCTCGCCGGGAGGATGCAACCGGAGCTGAAGGCGGCGGAGCACCAGCGGATAGCCTATGTCAACCTCGTCAGGTGCAGGAAGGTCACTAGGTATGATATAATGGAATTCATCGGAAAGCGCAGCGAGTGGGATGAGCAGGCAAAAAGGGAGCTTTTCGGGAGGGTCTCAATGTTCCTTGACACGATAGACCACGCCAACACAAAGAGGGAAATATCAGGGGAGATGCTGCGCTATCTCGGCCTAACATTCCCGGACAAAATACTCCTCACGCCCATGTGGGAAAACCAGGCCAGATTCATGGCGACTGCGGTCCACGAGCTGGGGCACAAGCACTACAACCTCGACGAGCCGCTGTGCTACGCGCTAGGGACATTCTATTCGTTATCGGCTGGGGCACTGACTGCCGAAAATATTAAAGACGCACTGAGGGCGAAAAACCCGCACAACCCAGAAGGCTATCTGGAAGGTCTGGGGATTGTCAACGAGGCGGTCGCGCAAGGCACAGGGGCGGAAAAATACTTCTGGGAGAATGTGAGGGCTCTGGCAATGCAAAGCCAGCACCAGGGGATTAAGAAAAAATGGTGAAAGAAAGCGCACTCCGGCTTGGGCAATGAACGGTTTTTTATTGCTTCTTGAGCCCAATTTTAGTTGCTATGGCGCCTGGCCACATTAGACTCGAGTTCCCGGACGGGGAAAAGAAGGAATTCGGCAAGGGCATCACCGCCCAGGAGATTGCGGAGAAAATAGGCCCGCGCCTTGCAAAGGAGGCGCTCTCTGCCAAGCTCGGCGAGCGCGTCATTGAGCTTGATTTGCCGATTGAGGAGGGCGGGAAGTTCCGCATCCTCACATGGAATGATTTGGAGGGAAAGCAGAGCCTCTGGCATACCGGCGCTCACGTGCTGGCGGAAGCCGTGATGTCAATCTTCCCTGACGCGAAACCCACGATAGGGCCGCCGATTGAGGAGGGTTTTTACTACGACTTCCACACCAAAAATACCTTCACGCCCCTGGACCTCGCGAAGATTGAGGCTAGGATGGCGGAAATCATCAGGGAAAAAAAGGCCATCGTGCGCGAGGTCGTGGACAAGAAAAAGGCGCTCTCGGAATTCCTTGGGAATAGGTTCAAGCAGGAATTGATAGAGGAATTTGTGGGGCAGGGAAAGACCATTACCATTTACAGGCAGGGTAGGTTCACCGACCTCTGCAAGGGCGGCCATGTTTCCGACACTGGAAAAATCGCGGCTGTGAAGCTGCTGAAAGTGTCCTCGGCTTACTGGAGGGGTGATGCGAAGCGCGAATCATTGCAGCGCATTTATGGCATTGCATTCCCGAAGTCCTCGATGCTGGAGGAGTGGGTGAAGCAGAAGGAGGAAGCGGAAAAGAGGAACCATTTGCGGATTGGAAAGGAGCTTGACTTGTTCTCGGTGCAACAGGAGGCGCCCGGCACAATATTCTTCCACCACAAGGGCACAGCCATCTGGAACGAGCTGGTCAAATTCGCGCGCGAGGAGCAGGCAAAGAGGGGGTATCTCGAGGTCATAACGCCAATCATAATGAAGAAGGGGCTGTGGCTCAGGAGCGGGCACTGGGACCACTACAAGGAGAACATGTACTTCACAAACATTGACGGCGAGGAGTATGCTGTGAAGCCTATGAACTGCCCGGGACACATCCTCATCTACGCGAACGCTAGGCACTCTTACAGGGAACTACCGATTCGCATCTCGGAATTCGGAATGGTGCACAGGCACGAACTCTCAGGGGTGCTGAACGGCCTTTTGCGCGTGCGCAAGTTCACGCAGGACGATGCACACATCTTCTGCACACAGGGGCAGATTGAGGCGGAAGTGAAGGGCGTGCTGGAACTGGCGGAACTTTACTACAAGGCCTTTGGTTTTGAGTACAGGGTAGAGCTGAGCACAAAGCCGGAGAAGGCGATGGGCGATGCGAAGGCCTGGGAAGTCGCAGAGGCAGCTTTAACGAAGGTGCTGAAGGGCACCGGCATGGAATACAGGGTGAATGAGGGGGACGGGGCGTTCTACGGCCCGAAGATAGACTTCCACATCAAGGACTCATTAGGAAGGAGCTGGCAGCTCGGCACCATCCAGTTGGATTTCCAGATGCCGGAGAAATTCGGGATTTCATACATCGGCGCGGACGATAGGGAGGCGCGGCCCGTGATGATACACCGGGCGATTTTCGGCAGCATGGAGAGGTTCATTGGCATACTTATAGAGCACTATGGGGGGAGCTTCCCACTCTGGCTCTCGCCGGTGCAGGTGAAGGTAATTTCAGTGAGCGAGAAGCATGTAGCGTACGCCCAAAAGGTGCACAGGGCGCTAGCCGATGCCGGCATCAGGAGCGGGCTCGATGTGAGACCGGAAACCGTGGGGTATAAGGTGCGCGAGGCCCAGCATGAGAAGGTGCCGTTCGTGCTCAATGTTGGCGAGAAGGAGGAAAAGGACGGCACGGTTGCCGTGAGGACCAGGGACAACAAGGTGGAGTTCGGGGTCAGGCTTGAGAAGTTTATTGTGGAACTGCAAAATAAAATAGCGCAGAAAAATTGAATAACCCAAGGTCACAGACCAGTGGAATTCTTAGTAAAGCCAATTGAATGTGCGTGGATAAACTTTCATTTCAAAATCATGCCTGCCTTAATGAAGCCAGGTCCACCATCCTTCCACCACATAGGCAAAAGATACAACATAAAATCTAACGCCCAGAAACCAATGGCGGAAAAGTTTTCCGGAACTTCACGAAGGCCAAACATAAAGTTAAATAATGGAAAAGTCTCCTTAATACGATTCCCGATGCCTGACTACATGGACGAATTGCTGCGGACCGTCAAGGACAGGAAGGCGGGAAAGCAGGTGGAAACAACCCCAAAAAAAACTGAAGAGCACTATCCGGAAAAGCTGTGGCCCGAAGCCACGGCAGCCCGCGCTGATGATTCGAAACGGCCGGAACTGAAGGCGGCTGTAGCGTCTGGGGGAACGGTTTCGGGCGCCGCCGAGCAGAAAAAGGCGCCTGAAGTTGGGATGCTTAAAGGCGGCCTTGCTGGGCAGGCGATTGCTGAGCCTCTCCAGCCAAAAAAGTGGGAGCCGAAGAAACCGGAGCCGCAGAAGGCAAGACAGATTAGGGAAGAGGTTAAGGCAGGAAGCGTCACGGAAATCGAGAGGGAAATGGAGGAGCAGGAAAAAATAGAGGTCGAGGCATACAAAGACGTGCGGATTTATAAGGTGCCGGGCCAGCCCCTCATGTACTACTGGACCAGGCTGGTCACCCCAACAACAGGGGAAAAGGCGTTAATCAACACCATAAGGGAAGTGGCCACGAGAATCATCACGGTCGCTCCTTACAGGATAAGGGACCCAGAGCAGAGGAGGAACGTTTACTACCAGAAAATCCTCGAGATTATAAGGGACTCGCCGGAACTCAACATCCCTATCACTAAGCAGACACAGTACGCCGACGCCGTTGTCAGGGAGATGGTCGGCTACGGCATCATAGACCAGATAATCAAGGACGACAACCTCGAGGAAATAATGATAAACGGCCCCAAAAACCCAATCTATGTCTTCCACAGGAAGTACGGGATGATGATCAGCAACCTCGGCTTCGACACAGACAGCGACATACAGGACCTCATCAACAAGATAGCGAGGCAGGTAGGGAGGAGGGTGGACTTCTCGAGCCCGCTGCTCGACGCGAGGATGCCGGACGGGAGCAGGGTGAACGGAACAATACCGCCGGCATCGGTCGAGGGCTCGACTCTCACCATTAGGAAGTTCAGGGCACAGCCCTACAGTATAATTAACCTCATCCAAAACGGCACGCTCAACGCGGAGGCAGCGGCATTCCTCTGGATGTGCTGCGAGGGGCTAGGCACGAGACCTGCCAACATTCTCATTTCAGGAGGCACTGGCTCGGGAAAGACAACCCTCCTGAACGTGCTCGCAAGCTTCATCCCGGATACCGAGAGGGTCATCTCCATAGAGGATACCGCCGAGCTGAACCTCCCACTAAAGCACTGGATAAGGATGGAGGCAAGGCCGCCCGGTTTGGAAGGAACTGGCGAGCTGACTCTGGACATCCTCACGAAGAACTCGCTCAGGATGAGGCCTGACAGGATAGTGGTTGGGGAGATAAGGCATGACGAGGCGTTCACGCTCTTCACGGCCTTCAACACGGGACAAGACGGAAGTTTGGGAACGGTGCACGCCAACTCGGCGCAGGAAACCATAGTGAGGGTAACGAGCCCGCCGATGAATGTGCCGGCAGTAATGATGTCAGCGCTCAACTTCTTAATAATCCTGCACAGGCTCCACGACAAGAAGCTCGGCACCATAAGGAGGGTGATGGAGATAGCGGAAGTGACTGGGGCGCTGACAGGGAACATAAAGACGGTGACTGTGTACAAGCGCGACGCCGATGAGGACACCCTCAAGAGGACTGGCGCACCGATTGAATACATCAAGCTGCTCGAGGAAATGACAGGGGTGACGAAAAACGAGATTGCCGAGGAAACAATTAAGCGCGCCGAGTTCCTCTCCCGCCTCGCCAAGGAAAAGATAACCAACATGAAGGAAGTCTCGGAAAGGATGAAGGCCTACCTTTACAGGAAGGAATGACCATGGGTACACTCGACGAGCTCAAGGGCAGGATAGAGGAGCAAAAGAAGCAGCAGAAAAAGCCAGAGCAGAAGGCACAAGAGGAGCCAACAACAAGGGAAACCCTTGACATAGAGCAAGTGGAGAGGATAGTAGACAGGATGAAGAAGAAGTACAAGCAGGAAGGCATAGAGTTCGAGGAGGTCGGGGGAAAGCTTGGAGAACTGCGCGGAATTGTTGCTGAGGGGGACCAGGCTAAGGTGAACGTGCAGAGCGTGGAAGAACTGCAGGAGTTCAATAACCCCTTCGTGAAAAGCCTCGGAAAGGTTTACCTCGCCTTCAGGAAAGTGTTCGAGCCAATTGTCGGCATAATGAACAGGATGCCTATTGCGAGCGACATACGCTACTACCTCTTCTCCGCGAACATGCGGTTCTCGCTCAAACAATGGCTCGCGCTTTCGGTTTCTGCAGCGGCAATCGTTTGGGTATTCAGCTTCCTCGTACTCGCGGCACTGTCGGTGCTACTCGAAGTTACCTTCGCGTTCCCCTTACTCATTTCAGGGGTTTGCGCGATGTTCACGCTCCTGATAATGTACCTCATACCGAAGAGCAGGGCGCAGGCAAGGGGGAACGACGTGAGCGTGGAGTTGCCCTTCACCCTGAGGCAGATGTCGACCGAGCTAAAGGCCGGGATTGGACTGTACAAGGTTATACAGACAATCTCCACCTCAGATTACGGGGTTGTGAGCGAGGAGTTCGGGCGAACCATAACCGAGATAGAGGAGGGCACTGACACCAAGGACGCGCTAAGGCACTTCGCCCTGCGCTCCCAGTCAAAAGCCCTCAGGAACGCACTTTTCCACCTCATAAGGGCACTCAAGACAGGGGGCAACCTCTCCGAGGTGATGAACGACATTGCAGAAGACGTGAGCTTCGAGCTTAGGCTCAGGATAAGCGACTTCGCCGAAAAAATGAACTTCTTTGGCGTGATATACATTTTCATCGCGATTGTTGCGCCGGTGTTCATAGGCATACTCGGCACGGTCACAAATGCACCCATGACAGCATTTGGCAGCCTGAGCTTCCCGCCACTCATGATTGCGGTAACATATATTGTTGCATTCCCGGCAATACTTGGCATCATGCTTTTTTACCTTAAGGCAATCGAGCCGAGGGTGTGAAACAATGCGCGAAGACAGCTTTAGACACGGGGCCAAAGAGCCCAAGGATCCGGGGCATGACCAGAGACATGAAGCAACTGGGTGGCAAGTTGGTGTTTTACTGGACGCTGGCGTTGAAAAGCAAATGACAGTGAATTCCCTCAAATGGGCAATTGGATGGTGGTGTGAATGGCAATCGGATATCTAGAGCAGGTGCCTTTCCTGAGGAACATGAAAATCCTGAAGAAGTATGCTACTTATCTCTACGCCGCGGAATTCCAGGTGGATGCGACCCTCTGGTTGATGCTCTCCGCGGTCGTGGCGGCATTTGCGGGCATACTCGCATGGTTCATCACCAAGGAAATAATCGGTTTCGAGCAGCACCTGCAGCTTGGGGTGCTTATCTTCATTGTCTCGCTCGACCTAATGATAGGGTACCCCTACCTCAAGGCGCAGGAAAGGGTTGACATGATAGAGGAAGCCTTGCCAGATGCTCTCAGGCAGATTGCTGACACTTTGAAGGCAGGCGGCACATACGAATACGCGCTCCGCGAGGTGGCGAACGCGGAATACGGGCCGCTCAGAAAGGAAATGAACGAGATTCTGAGGAAGCTCGAGGAAGGCCAGAACTTCGAGAACTCAATCAAGTCCCTCTACTACAACGTGGATTCCCGCCTCGTTAAGAGGACCACGATGATAATAATAGACTCAGTTGCTGCCGGGGCAGGGCTCACGAGCATACTCGAAGAAATTGCCGAGGACGTGAGGGCAATCCACCGCATCAACCGCGAGAGGAAGACAAAGACGGTAATGCAGACGATATTCATGTTCACAGCTGGCGGGATAATCGCACCAATAATATTCGGGTTCACTTCCACCATTGCGGGAATACTCACCAGCGCGCCCGCGTCCATAGTGTCGGAGGCGATACGCGAGGCCTCGCTGCACTCAATCGAGGTGATACAGAATTCCATCCAGTTCTACCTTTTTGTCGAGGTGTTCTTCACCAGCCTCATGATAAGTCTCATACGCGAGGGAAGGTTCACCAAAAGCATTATATACTTCCCAATCCTTCTCCTTATGGCGTACCTCTCCTACATCCTCGCCAAAATAGGTTCATCGGCGATAGTGGGAGGGGTAAAGTGAATGCGGGTGCAATTACATCCGAACACGCCAAAGTGATATCGTACTTAAACAAAACCTGGCCCACATCGCCCGGTTCGTCCCGGAGACTGGGCATTTTGGGTTTATGGAGCACTGGAATACACGAGGCAATTGACATGGAAAAAAGCGTTTTCGCGGAGGAAAGGGCACAGGGCTCGGTGGAAACACTCCTAGTGCTCGGCCTGGCGGTGACGGCTGCTGTTACCGTCGGCTATTTCCTCAAGAACTTTGTGACAAAGGAGGTCCAGCCGAAGGTCTCGGAGAAGACGTGAAGCGGCAGACAGGTTTTATTGGGGCGAAAAAGCAATAAAAAGATGCCAGAATACCACATTACCACAAAAAGACTGCGATTGGCCCTGGCCTGCGAAAAAAGGAAGGTTAATATATAAGGAGATTGTGATTATTAACAACCTAATAATTAGTAAAAATGGGTCAATGAACGGAGGGAACAACGTGAGGGACATGAAAGGACAGGGAGCACTCGAATACCTGCTGCTCATAGGAGGGGCGGTTCTGGTGGCGGCGATAGTGATTGTACTATTACTCGGGATAAACCAGAGCAGTGGAGGTACAACAAGCGCCACAAGCGCAGCGACTCTTTGCACTCAAAAACTAGGGGCAAAAGGCACAACTACTGCAGGTCTAGCGTGTAATGATTCTACTAACGGTATAACTGGTGCTGCGAGACCGTGCCTTGGCGGATATTATTATGATTGTGGCGGAACATACCCAAGTTGCACAGGAACAAAAACCTCAGCGACATGTTAATACTAAGGAGGGCAAAGCATGAATGAAAAGAAAGGACAGGGAGCACTGGAATACTTGTTGCTAATCGGCGGCGCAGTGCTCGTGGCAGCGATAGTAATAGTGTTGCTACTTGGAATAAATTCGCAGAGTACTGCTACTACAGGGAATACCAGTGCACAAGCGTTGTGCAACCAAAAAACAGCGGCCGCTGTAGGAAATGACTGCGATTGTAATGGAACGGCACCTTGCATTGGGACGCCTCCATCTAATGGTCGAGTTGTAGCCGTGGGTAATTCATGCTACCTTTGCGGAGGTACATACCCGAATTGTACAGCAGCCGTAACAGCTACTCTACCAGTAGCAGCATGCACTTCATCATAATTCGACAAATTCGACCGGCTTTCCTAGCCGGCCCTTATTTTTCTTTTTTCAACAACACATTTCCAACCTTGGCCATTCTCCGGTCGGGCCCTAATTTTTATTTCGCATTTCCAAGGCATCGTGCGTTGATGCCAGCCCGGCAAAAAAGTTAAATAGGCACATGCTGTAATTACTTCTGGCCAGTGCTGACTGGCAACTGCACCTAGAAGGTTACTGCAATGGGGTTTTTGGCAAGCGAACGCGCTCAGGTTTCGGTCGAGTACCTCCTTACCATAATGTTCGGCGTGCTGCTCGTTATTGTGGTGACAATCATTGCGTTCAACATCTCGAAGCTCGCTGACAGGGCGCAGCTGAAAGTTATATCGAACACGCACGAGGCAGTCTCGACGCTCATGAGCTGATTGGCGTGCCACCGGCCTTTCCGCCTTACATGGCATATTTCCCCCTTGCCTATGTTATCCTCACGCTTGCCGCGCTCTGCATCGCCGCATACACAGACATCAGGGCGAGGATTGTCCCGAACAGGCTTGTGTATTCACTCGCAGGAATAGGCATAGCCCTCAAGGTCGCCGAGTCCTTCCTCTCAGGCTCTGGCCAGCCATTTGTTCTGGCGCTTGAAGGCATGGCGGTCGCATTCATCGCAGGCTATGCGCTTTACAGGTTGGGTGTGTGGGCTGGAGGAGATGTCAAACTTGTGGCGGCAATCGCGCTACTCAACCC
>SBBR01000029.1 GCA_005239615.1 archaeon | reverse complement strand
TTGACGCCAACGCCCTTTCCGGCATCGAGGCTAGGGTTTCGCTCGTCATGGAAAAGAACCTGCTCATGCTGCAGGCTGGCGAAGCAGGAGACATCAATGCGGGCGTAGCCATGGGCAATGCCACCGCCATCGCAGAAAAAGTTGAACTGCTCGCAGCCGAAGGCAGGCTGGAGCAGGCGAGGGCAGAGCTTGAGAAGCTCAGGACAAAGGTCTCGGCGCTGAAGGAAGAGGCTGAAACCTCTGCAGGCGTCGAGAAGAAAGCCCGCGAAAGCCTCGAGGAGGCTGCCGCCCTGGAACCATTGGTGAGCGCCCTGCAGGAAAAGGTCAGCCTGTTGGAATCAAATTTCGCGGGCCTTGGTAAAGACAGGCTCGATGAGGTTTACGGATTTCTGCCGATAACCCGCGAGAGAGTCGCAGAAATAAGGAACTCGGCCGAAAAGCTTTCCAGGAAGACAGCCGGTCTCGCAATGGAAATTGGGTCGCTGGCGGAAGCAGGGAACTTTGCGGGTGCAGCCAAGCTCGCCGAAGGGAAAAACCTGCCAAGCATGCTTGAAGAAGCCAAAACCCTCAGGGAAGAGGCTTCCTCCGCGCTTGAGAAGCTCAAGGAGAACGCACTATCTTCCTATGGCGTGGCGGAGTCAAGGAGTCAAGCCGTTGCCAAATCCCATGAAGCGGAAGCAATGCTGCTCCGCGCAAAGAACGCGCTTGAGGAAAAGTCCTACATCGAATCTCTCCTCGCATCGAAGGAAGCTTTGGAGTCAATGAACGCTAATGATTTCAGTGCTACAGGTGCTGCATTGCTTGGCCCCCCAGAAATCCCTCCAGCGGTTTTCCCTATCGTGCTGCTGGTAGTTGGAGTCGCACTCTACCTCTACCACAAGACAGAATCAGGGAAAAAACCAGCCCCTGAAACCAAGGTCAGGAAGGCTGCATACGAGGGCGCTGGCGGGAATGAAGGCGGGCACGAGGAGTGATGTGGCGAGGAGTAACGTTCACGAATTATTGCAATTAGTCCTGGGGCCGGCACTGAGACAAATTTTGTTTTCCTGCCTGCTATATTAAGATTCCTCTTTCTTGATATAATAGAAGTAAACGAACACCCCTAGCCCAAGCAGCGTGAGAATTCCGGCCCCTGCCAATTCCGGCGCGAGCACCCTCCTCTCAAGAAGGATGTTCGTGGAGGGGCACTCGAACTGCCTGCCCTCGTACTCGAAAGTGCACCCCACCTCATAGTTGCCCTGGCGCGTTGCCATCGCCTCGAACTGCAGCTCCTGTGCTTGGCCCTCGTTCAGCATGCTTATTGTCCTCGAGTCCCCGCCGCTCACCTCGAGGCCTGCCCTTAGCCGCACTTTTATGTCCCTTGCCGGCACGCCTGCGTTCTTCACCAGTATTTTGAGCGGTATCTTCTCCCCAGCAAAGCTCTTGTCGTTCTCGAGGAGCACCTGTCCGGAAACCCTGTTTGCATCCACAGCGCCGATGTCCGGCCTGTTCGAGATAACCATTTCCTCGCCGAACACGTCGTTGTAAACCATCACCGCAGGCAGCAATGTCATTGGCACGCCTTTGTGCGCAACCGCCTTGTAGGAAATATCGAGAAAGCCAGGCCTCAGGCACCTCTTGTCTGCAGCCCACTCGCTGCAGGCCTTCACCACGCCGCTCTTCGATGTCTCACCGTCGAGCACGCTCGCCTCTGGCAGAGCCTCCTTGAGGTCAAGAAGCCTGTAGCTCAGCGAGACCTCCGCATCCACACTGCCATAGTTCCTGGCGGTAGCGACAATCTCGAAAGGCACCCCAACAAGAGGGTTGTAGGTCTCCAAACCTACTTCGAGGCCCTTCCCTTTCGGGAAATAAGGAATTCTATACAGGCCATAAGTGGAATCCGAGGCCACGAGGATTGTGTTGTCCGGAGCGGCCTTGCCACAAATTCTCACGAGGTTCCTTTCGCCCATCCTTTCCAGTGGCAGTACAATCCTGGCAACGCCTTTCTCAATGTCATGAGGCAGGTATTCTGCGAGAGGTTCCCCAGAATCGCCGAGGAAAACCTTCAGCACGGGCGTGCCCCTCGATTCAGGGAGGTAGATAACCTTCAACGAAAGGATAGGGAAGATGCCAACATTGGTGTCGCTTTGGAAAGGCAGTAGGTATTCAGAGCACGCGAAAGAATCCGAACCTCTTATGTAGAAATCCTTGTAGCCCATGTTTTTGAGGGTGCTCTCTTGTATTGTTTCAGCAGCGGTTATGTAACCAGCCGCCAGTAAGAAAAACAGCAGCAATAATTTCCTCATCCTTTGCCCCTTCCTTTCCTTAATTCAGAATCCAAAACCATGCACAAAATTGCCCTTACCGCAAATGCCAAGCATTTCCTTCGTAATTTTTTGCGCTTTTGCCTCTTGTGCCTTTTTTTGGTCTTGCCCCACCTTTTTGCCAAGAGATCCGGAGCTTCACTACTATATCGTGCAAAGTTTCTTTTATATCTTTGTTGTTTGATGCCTCGATGACCTTTGCCTTAGGGTAATTGCGTAGGCAGTGCTTCCTGCAGTAGCCAACCCCTTCACAGAACACGTTGTCCTGAACCTTTACCTCACCGTAGCCTCGCAGCTCCAGCCGAGAAGCCAGCCTTTCAGGGTCACAGGCCACCAGAATGACCGCATCAGCGTTGGCCCTTATTTCGCACAGGAGATGGCCTTCAACAATCACATTGTCCTGCCTTGCAAGGAATTTGTTGAGCTTCTCCTCAAGCTTTTCCAAAGGCACTACCAGCTCATTCTCCTGCGCGTCAAACTCTCCAATGCCCTCGCGGAGAGCAAACTCCCTTTCGTTCAGCACCCTGAAACCGAGAGCCTCGCCTAGCCGCTTTGCTACCGCTGTCTTGCCCACTCCCGGTGTGCCAGTGATGAGGATGCGCATGCAAAGGAATTTGATGGCAATTGTTTAAATAGTCCTGAGCCTTTAGTATTTGAGTTCCATGACGCCCGCACGAAAAACCCAAAAAACCCTAAACGGCCAGAAGGCCCACCCGCAGTTGTGAAGGGCCTTGCAGGGCCGCCTCTGACTTGGGCACAAAGAAGAATATTGGCCAAAGACAGGGTTGCAGCAAGACGTGCTTTCCTTAAGAGTTTAGAGCCGATTCACGGCCGGCTGAAGAAGTGAGCTGAAGACGCTTTGTTACGGCTTCAAACTTCTAAGTTCAAAGCATCATTTCCTGTTCCCGCAGCCACTTCTCGTACTGCTTGTGGTTGCTCGCAAATATGACTTTTCTCGTGCTGTCGGCTTCCTCGTAGGCTATCATGTATTGTCCGGCCTCAGTAACGAAATATGGCAGGCCGTGCTTGAGGTGCCTCTGGTTTTGCGGCATTTTGAGTCGCTCGATTTTTTTCCTGATAATTATTTTCTCAGAATTGTCGAGTTTTGAAAAGAACCTGTCCCAGCCTTCAGCATAGTGTATCGCAAACACAGCAGAACCACAAAGAGGCCTTCTTTCCGGAGTATTTATTGGTTTTGTCTGCCAAGTTCATACGGATGATACTAAACTTTTTTCTTCCCCTGCCTTATCTCCTCTGAAATTTTGTGCAGCACCTTCAGCTCCCTCTGGTCCGTCACCTGCTTAACCACCATGCCGTCGTGCACAGCAACGATGTTGTAGTGCCTGCCGAGCTCCATTATTCCCGCGCGTATCGCCTCGCTCTTTGTCCTGAAATAGCCTTTCTCGCGCAGGTTCTCGATAACTGTTTCCTGTGCCTTCTCCAATCTCACAAGGGTCTGCCCCATCAAAAACACCTATATTGAAAACATATCAAAACAATATATAAGCTTTCGTGTTCCTTCCTTAGGCCCCTTACAATGGCCTCTTGGGCCTTCGCTCAAGCTCTTCTTTGGTCGGTGGGTTGAATGCTTTAGGCTTGCGTCGCCTTCTCTGCGCCAGCCTGATTTCGCGCAGGGCTTTTACTTCACTTTCGCTGAGCCTCTGCAGCCCGGCTTTTTCAGGAACGCTGGCAAATTCAATGTGACTTATTTTCACACCAAGTTTTCCTGCCTCTTCGGAGAAGGCGCTTGCGTGGCTCGGGTCCATCACGAAAAAATCGCCGTGCTTCGCCCTTTCCCGGCTGGCTTTGGCGGCCCATGCAGCTTCACGCAGGTTCATGTTGGTGTACGCCCTGTATTCTGGCATGGCCTGCTGGAACCTCGTGAACACGCTCCCATAGCCCTGCTTCTCCAGTGGCACTATCTCCCAGCCATGCTTTAGAGCCACAGCCACCGCTGTCTCAAAGGGATTTGGGCGGTAAACGCAGAATTTACCGATGTGCCTGAAGAGCCCACTTTCTTCATGGCGTGTTCCTGTCACGTATCTTTTCAGCTGCCCCAGCACAGCAGTGTTGAGTTCAAGGAACAGCCGCTTTTTCTCACCTTCCTTCGCCTTCCCCTCAAGGTAGGCTTCGAGCCTGTCCGATGCCTTTATGCAGTCCTCGTCCTTGTGGTAAGAGCTCCTGTGGAATACACCGACCACAACCGGGCCTTCAGGCATAACACCAATGAAGAACTACCGCGTTGGGAATATAATAACCTTCCGAATGCTGCTGGGCCGTGAAATGAAGATGGCCGCAGGTTGTTTGGGCAGTGCCGTTCTGAACTGGGTTTTAGTCCTGAGTCCCGGGTGGCTATAAGTGAACCGGCTTTTGTGATGGGCGCTCTTTGGGATCAGGTCGTTTCTGCGCCGCGATCCCTCCCCAAAAAATTGTGGCAAGCAAAACCGCAAGCACGCAAGCGCCGGAACAAAGGTTCCTGCCGAAATAAACCCCAGCCCAGCCAGCGCAATGCAAAGGCCCAAAAGGGCAATGATGGTAATTGCCGCCAAAAATTGGGCCGGGTTTTTCTTCCTATCAAGCCCTACGACAAACAACACTCCGTGTCAAAGAGGCGTATGTTGCCCTTATTCATGTGGTATATTGCCATGGCAATTGGCCAAGGCCAATTAGCGTCAATACTATCTAGTTAGAGCCGATTCCGCTCACATCCCGGTGGCAAGAATAAAGTCAAGGTGCGGCGAGGGGAGGAAGGGGTGACAATAGCTTGTTGGCTTTTTGAAAAAACTCTAGTGTAGGGCTTTCTCGAAACCAATTGCTTCGTCTTGTATCCTCTCGCCGCCTTGTTCCAGGCACCTTGCCAAGGTTTGCGCCCGGCTTTGGCTTCCGATCGAACCCTGTCTTTTGGACATAATCCGCATCTCCGCCACCTTGTCCACTCTGGGACGAGGCCTCCAGAGCTTCGCTCTGAAGGTGCCTGAAATCACCAATCATATTGCCCCAAGTTATATAAATACTTTTCGGTAAAACGGAGGCTGTAGCGTGCTCCGTTTGCCAAGAATTGTCATTGTAAGGAGTTATGGACTAAAATAAGCATTTTAATGCCTTTTTTCTTATGTATATCTTGCTTTTTTTCTGAGAAATAAAAATCCCAGAAAACGTGGAAAAATCGAGTTATGTATTAGATGCCTTTCCCAACAAAATTTGGCGCCCAATCGCCAAAATAACATTCCCCCTCTGTCCAAATTTTTGTTAATTTTTTACGCAACTGAACCTTTGTAAATCGACGAGGGCATAATTGTTTATCGGCGAAACTGCTGCCGCTCACGGATGTGCGGGACTCAGACGGCTCCTTCAGCAGGCGTGTGTAAAAAATTTTCTTGTTGGGTGGAGTGGTTTCGCGGGTTTTTTTGGCGAGGGTTGTTAATTTTGAGGCGAAAAATTGTAGCTAAAATTATTTTAGCTAATAAAAGAGAATTTTAGTGGAAATTAGGCGGTAAAAATAAGCAATTATGGCGTTAAAGTGAATGAGAGAAGGGCATTACTTCAGCCTTACTGAATCGAGGTTCCTTATCGCCTGAGCCGTGACTGCGAATTTCGCGGAGATGAAGCGCGCCAGCTCCACGCATTTCGTGGCCTCGCCGTGGTTCGTAAGTATCCTCTTTGGCTTGGGCTTGAGGTTGCGCACATAAGCAATGAGCTCAGACCTATCTGAGTGGCCTGAGAAACCATCCAGCGTCTCGACCCTCATGTTGATGTCCAGCTTCCTCGTCCTGCCGCCGTTTTCGGTTATCGGCATCGCCTTGAGGCCCTGCTGAATTTTCCTTCCGAGCGAGCCCTCGCCCTGGTAGCCCACGAAAATGAGGGTATTTGCAGGGTTCTCAGCCATGCGGTAGAAATAATTCAGGCTCGCGCCCCCTGTGAGCATTCCGCTCGAGGCGAGTATGATTGATTTCCCCTGTTTTATGATATTGTCTCTGTCCTCCGGCTTCGCGACCTGGAAAATGTCGGAGGTGAACGGCGAGTCGTTCTGGAGCACGCGCTTCTGCACCACGTTCCTCAGGTACTCCGGATATGCCGTGTGAATTGCCGAGCTCTCCCTCGTGAGGCCATCCACATACACCTTTGTCTCCGGGTCGAGGAGACCCTTCCTATAATAGTTCTCGAGCACGAGTTGCAGCTCCTGCGCCCTTCCAACCGCAAAAACAGGTATGAGGACGTTGCCTCCGTGGCTCACGGTTTCCTGCATAACCTTGAGGAGGTCGGCTTCGGTTTCCTCACGTGTGGGCTTCACATCCTCCTTGGCGCCGTAGGTGCTCTCGAGTATGAGCGTCTCGATTCTCGGATAATTGATGTCCACGTTGTTGAACAGGCGGGTGAAACCGTACTTTATGTCGGCAGAATACACCAAATTGTGCGCCCCCTCGCCTATATGCAGGTGCACCGATGCGCTGCCGAGGATGTGCGCGGCATTGTGGAACGTTATCCTTATGTCGTTCGCGATGTCCGTTACTTCCCTGTACTCGCGCGTGATGCAGTACTTGAGCATTTCCTTGACGTCGCGCTCGCTGAAAGGATGCTCCTTATTTTCCTTTGCGCTAATATCTATTGCGTCGAAAAGCAGCAGGGCGGAGAGGTCGCGCGTGGGCTCGGTGCAGTAAACAGGGCCGCGGTAGCCCATCCGGAACAGGTAGGGAATGAACCCGCAATGATCCATGTGGGCGTGGCTCAGCACCACCGCATCAAGTTCCGTGAGCGGGAACCTGATTGCGTCGAGGTATGGGAATTCATCCTCCTTGCTCTGGGCAGAGACATTGATTCCGCAGTCCAGCAATATTTTCGTCTTCCTCGTTTCTATTAGTATGCAGCTCCTGCCCACTTGCCTGAAGCTGCCCAATGGAGTAAGCCTTATCCAGCTCTGCTGGGTCTTTTCCGAGTAAATCTTCTTCGCGGTGTCCTGCAGTATCTTCTTCCTCTCGGAAGCGTACTTCACGAGATGCCTGCGTATCCCGCTTAGTATCTCAGAAGGCTGGGTCGGGGATCTCACAATCCTAGGCGTCCACCCTGTCTGCAGGATAATGTCCTTAGTGGTCTGGCCTCCTTTGCCTATGACGAGACCTGGCTTGAGCGCCTCTACCATGACCTCGGAGAACGGCTCCATGAACTGTATGTCCGAAATCTTCGCGTCCTGCGGCACAATCTGCATTATCATTTCCTTCGCTTCCTTCTCTTCCAGCAACAGGCTCTTGTCGGCGCGGATGTTGATTTTCTTCTTGAGCTGCTGCGCGAGCGCCCTCACGTAGTCCTCGTTATCGTGGAACGCCTTCGGGTTCTTGGTGTAAATCGCTATCTCAGGGCCCTCGATGTCCACGCTGGACACCTCGGCCTCGCGCGGCACTGTGGCCTGCACTGTCTCCTTGACTTCCTTGAGGTAGGCGAATTCCATCCAAAACACTTTCATTGCGTAAAATGAGTGCAAGTCCCTAGCTTGTAATATTAAAACTCAAAAACAAAAATACGTCCAGTCCCAGGCGCCCATAGGGTCTCTGGGCGTCACGGTCGTTATTTTTATTTGGGGTTCTGCCTAGCTTGCTCCGTCTTCACTGCCCTGCGCTCGCAACCGCTTCCTTCGCGAGCCTATCCAGCGATGCCTTGGGCACTTCCCTCGCGCCCTTCGCGTCGACCACCCACACCGTGGCGCCTACCCCGCCAGAAAATATGTCCCTTCTCTTTCCAGCCTCAATTGCCCTCACTGCAAGCGCGACCGCTTCCTTCTCACCCATGCCCTTCTTGTAGCCCAAATCGAGCGCTGTGAGGGCAGGTTCCGTTCCCGAGCCGGAGACAGCGTACTGCGTCCTTTCTAGGACGGCGCCATAAGGAGTGACATCAAAGAGCCCAGGCTTGCCGTTGTAGCCCCCAATCACGAACTGCACTATAAAAGGGTAGTAGCGGTTCGCCCCAAGTACATTGGAAAGTATCGTTGCGATTGCCTTTGCGCTCATCCTCTCACCCCTCTCAAGCTCGTACACCTTTGCCTGCGCCCTTATGAACCTTATCACCGTAAGCGAGTCCCCGACATTGCCCGCATTTGTCATCGCCGTGAAGTCGTTGACCTTGTAAATCTTCTCCGACTCCTCTTCATAAGCAATGTGGCCCATGCTCGCGCGCTTGTCAGCCGCGAGCACAACCCCACCGTCGTAAATCAGCCCCACAGTCGTGGTGCCTGTCTTGACGTCCTTAATCTGATGTTCAGTCATGCAAAAATCACTATAACCAAAATCAGTAAATGGCTAAAATAATGCCATTCCCAAAGGCTTAAAAAGGTTCGCGGCAAGCCTTTCCAACTACGTTTTCCGGTTAAGGGTTTGATTCAAGTATAATGTTTGTGGGGCTCGACGAACAGAGATTTTTTTTTCGGTCATACAATCTCCTTAGCTTGGTGTCCCGTACCTTCAGCTTGGTCGTGTTTTCTTTTTCGCATGCCATATTGCGGTAGAGTCAGTTGATTTGGAAGGCGCCATGGTTTTTAGCCTTTCCTTTGGCTTGGGCTTGACTATCATCGTTGAATCCGTTTTCTTCACCTCGAGGGCTATTTTCGTCTCGTGCGCCACTTCTTGGCTCCTGGCAGTCTCTTGTTTTTCTTCACCTGCATGGGCGGCTTTTTCACCTTCCGTATTTTTCTCCTGCTTTTCCCAATTGCCGGCCTTGGCTTCAAAAGACTCGACAACCTCAATTGTTTTTAGTTCAGGCACGACTTCCCTGGCTGTCTTGGTGAAAGCTGCGATTATGTTCCCTGCCTGCTGTGCATGCTCCTTCGGCAGCTTTACCTTCAGCGTGCCGTTCTCCAGCCTAGCCTCTGCCTTCCTGCCGCGCAGCGGGAAGAACTTCTCAGTTAGGGCTTGTGCCTTCTCCCTAGCCCCCACGATTTCCCTTGCGACCCTGAGCGTATACTCCACTTCCTTCCCAGCGAGGTCGTTGTTCAGGTCTACCCTCACGCGCCCGCCGGAAACCGTCTGCACCCTTCCCGGTGTGCCGTTCAGGTCCACAATGAGACCTGGCACCGGGTTTATTTTGTGCGAAAGGAAAGCCTGCAGCGGCGCCACAACCACAAGTTCCTTCCTCCTCTCGCCAAAGGCCTTTTCAGGGGGAATCCTTAAAGTGCGCTCCTCGCCTTCCTTCATTGTCGAGAGCGCTTCATCCAGCGCAGGCAGCACATCGTTATGCCCCACAACCACAGGCACCGGCCCGAACTTCGCGTTTTCGCTGTAGAGACCGTTCTCCCTTGCCTCCTGCTCGGAGGTGGTATCGAAGACCCTGTTGTTGGTGAGCTCCTTTCCGCTGAACTCGAGCATCACCATCCGTTTTCCTTTTTCTTCACCCATTAAAATTCCCGCCTTTACAACGTCAGTCGCCTTCGGATTTGAGTCGTTTTATAAAGCTTATTCGGCACCTATGTATGATTTAGTGCCGATCGGCATTGATTGGGGGCGGCAACGGTTTTAAAGGCTTGCTAAAAACCAAACGGTGTTTCGGGTGGCGATGTTGAAGCAGCACAACCGTTTCGGCGGTTGGGTGCGACGGTTGTTCCATTTTCAATGGAACAAGCCTGAATTCATATCCGAGGAAAAAGGTTGGAGAATGGCGATGTTGAAGCAGCACAACCGTTTCGGCGGTTGGGTGCGGAGGTTATCTACCCAGTGGGGAGATAGGCCTTCGACAAAAGGGGTGTAGCATTGGCGATGTCTAAACAGCAGTTGTGGAGCCTTGTAATCCTTGTAGTGATGGTCGGCTCGCTGTTCGCGGCGATAACCTATGATTCACAGGGCGGGAGTCAGCAGAACCCCAATGTGCCGGTTCCTCCGGTGCAGCAAAACACCACGCGGGTTTCCTACACCGCAAAGCAGGTTCCAGTTAAGGTCCTGCAGGTCTTCCCTACCGCGATACTCGTTGGAACTACCACTGAGTTCAACGTGGCCAATGTAGATGCCGAGCTGAGGAAGCTTCCAGGCATTTTTGGTGTGAGCGGCTCCGAGTTTTTCGAACCTCCCGACAAGACAGCCAATTTCCGCACGAGCGTAAAGTTTTCCTCGTCTGAAAAAATGCCAGAGGCGCTCAGGGCGATAGCGGACGCCAACATCCTTTCAGGCTACAACCTATTCCCCTCCGCACTTGTCTCCATCCCTGAGAACATCGAGTTCAGGAACGATGACGCGGACCTGAATTACACCTACAAGCCCCAGAACAGGCAGGCGCAGGTAATAGTCACAATGGATACCCGGAAAGGCGACAGTCTGGAAGTGACGCTCAATGCCGACTTCCAGGGCCAGAGGCTCGCAGCCATGTCAGGTCTCATAGAGAGGAACCTCGACTCCGCACCGAAGTTTTCAGCGGTAAACAATGCATTCACAATCTCAAGCCTCGAGGACGTCTTCTCGCTTGAGGGGAAATCCTCAAAGCTTGATGCCCCGGCACTCGGGATAGTGAAGGGCTTTTTTAGCGGAGGCACTGACTACAATTCCAGCCTCGAGGTGAAGGACAAGACAGAGGAGACAAAGCTCTTTTTCACCGAGCCAGAGAAAGTGTTCGAGCAGGACCTCAACGCCTTCCTCACGGGCTACGCCGGTGTGGATTTCTTCGAAATCCGCCTCGACCAGAACCTTGTAGCCATCAAGGTGGCCGAGGCGCAGGACTACAAGGCATTTGTGCAGGTCCTTTCCGAGGAGCTCGGCAAGCTGGGCTTCAACGTGAAGTCCGTCGAGGACCCGGAGACAGGAATTTCTGGCCTTGTGACTGTCTTGAATGGTGGGAGGGAGAAGTTCCTCGCGGACCTTGCCGAGAAGGAGAAGGAAATCGGCATCAAGTTCACAGTCTTCCAGAAGGCGCGCTTTGACACGAACTCGATATTCATAGAGGACCAGAACGCCCACTACGCGCTTTCAAGCGGCTACTTCAACGCGCTTGTCAATCCCGTGCATTCAGCGGGGGATGACGTGAACCTCTCGGTGGTGCTCACCGGCAACAGCCGCGTTGGAGTGATGCAAATCCTCGATAGCCACGAGGAAGGCACGGAAGGCTCGCCATTACCGCTGCTTGGCGAATGAAACGCTTTTTGATGCATTTCCAACAATCGCCTTCTCCATGAGGGGTGTCCGGCAGCGGAAAACTCCAATCAGCAGCTTGGCATTCAACGCCAGCAAACCTTTAAATTCAACCTCGGCCTTTCATATTACCAGTTTTGATGCGCCGAGGAATCCAGAGGCCGAACAGAAAGGTCAGGTGGATGTGGAAGGCCTCCCAAGGTGGAGCTACCAACCGCGGGCGTGAGATGCGCAAGAGGCCGATAAGCTCCAAGCCGGGCAACAAAGGTTTTATCGAGGCGTCGCGCAGAGAGCAAATGGAAAGGATGCTTCAAGGATAACTCCCGAGGAGGAGGACGAAGGCGAACCGCAGGAGGTCGAGGGGGCCAAACTGGGGTAAGAAAGGATGGAAATATCGAAGAAGTGACGCTGAGCAACGGAAGCTACATACACCTCATACTTTTGGTTCAGGCGTATACCGTCCTCCCAGCGAATTAGCGCCCCAATCAATGACTTTTGAGGGGAAGCAACTTTTTCAAGGGAAGATAATCCCCAGACGAGAGCTAGGCAGGCGAGGTTCGACGAAGCAGCAAGAATAAGAGAATTAGAGGGGATGAGCATGGAGGATGTTTATAACTTAACTAATGAACTCAAGGTTAAATTAGCCCAGTCAAAACCAAGTGCAGAAGACTATCTAAAAATACTTGAATTAAAGATAAATTTGACAAATGCCAAACAACCAACAACGCGTGAGGAAAAAACTAATTTAATTGGGCTTATTATCAAGGCAGAAAGCTTTCTCTTTTGTCAACGCGTTGCTGTTGACGGTAGCTTGTGAGGCCCCGCCAACCCAAATCCCTGCGGGAATTTCCGTTGACGGAAAATGCTTCGCTGGGCTTTAGCCCGTGGTGCTCAGTTTCCCAATAGCTTCCGCAATGTCGCCTTGTGTTTCCTCGAGTGTCCTTACAGTACACCTATTGCCTTGAGGAGCTTTTCATGCCCTTTCATTATTCTCCTGAATTCCTCGACCTCTTCCGGCACTATTTTCATGCGCAGCTCATCTTGTGAATTCCCTGATTTTGCCATTCAATCACTTCGTAAGCTTCCCTATTGCCTCAGCAATATTCCCATCCGTTTCCTCAAGCGCTTTCCTCGCCTTCTCCCTGCTGACCCCAGCCTGCTGGCTGACCATATCCACATCAGAATCAGGTATTTCAGTGCCAGCCCCTTCACCTACCATGCCGACAGCGCCCCTCGTCCCACCCATGCCTTCTCCTGGCCCCGGCCTGTCAAATTTGGGTTCAGTGCCGGCCCCTGCACTTTCCTCGCGTGCCTCCCCCATTACAGTGTATGTCTTCTGCCCGCCCATGTCGACTGCGCTCACCTGCGGTTTCTCGACAATGAGCCTCTTCCCGCCTTCCAACTCGAAGACCACGCGTTTCGCGTCAATGTCTTCGCTCTTGATGCCAAGCTGGCGCATCATTGCCTTTATCCTGCGCGGGTCCATATTGCCCAAACCGGGGAACATTTGCTGCACCTCAATGGCCACATGCCATGAATTAAAAATCTCCAAGTTAGTTGTCCTGCAATAACCATAAAAACCGCCTTGTCCCGCGAATGGCTGGCCGGGCGGCCTTGGTGCTACCTTTATTAACCGCCTCGCATTTCCTCTTTAGGAATGTCGAGCATCATCAGTTCCTGGAAGGCCTTCGAAGAGAAGTTCAAGGTGCCGAATGACGCCAAGCGCATCGCGGCCCTAAAGACATACTTCCACAACGGCGGTGTCATAAATGTGGTCAAGACAGGCCACGCGAAATGGCCGAAGCTGAGTTACCCATCGCAGCACAGGATTGAAGAGCAGATAAAAGAGCTGGAAAAGCTAAAGGCCGAGCTTTCAAAAAAGGAGGGTGAGTGGAAGGCTAAGCTCTCCGAGGCCAAGTCATACCACATGCGCCACCAGCTCCTCAAGTTCTCCGACCCGCTCTACTGGAAGCACACAGCGAAGGCGCTCTCGGATAAGGAGTACAAGGGCGACGCGGAGAAGGTCGGCCTTCCTGTGCACCTCTCGGCCGACCCAAAGTGGAAGCCAATGATTAAGATGTTCATGGAGGACATGGAGTACCGTAAAAACCTTGTGGAAACCGTCCAGACGAGCATCGTGTACAAAAAGGACAAGCGCGTGGCGAAGTATGCCGACGTTGTCCAGGAGTTCCGCTCTGAGATATCCTCATCCAAGCTGGACGAGCTGGGTGGCAGGATAAGTTCGGTTGGGAAGCAGATTGCCGCCCTGCAGGAAATAAGGAAGTGGGCTGGGGAGTGAGGCTACCAGCATACTTTTCCTATGGGGTCGAATGCCCAAAGTCCTGCCTTGATGTTCCAGTTGTCACCATGCCGAGAAGAAATCCGTATTCGCACTCCCCGAAGGATCCAAGATTAGCGCGCCGCAATTTCAGGGAACTTAAGTCATTCAAATTCCGCGAAGAGGTCGAGTTGCAGAGGTTCCTGCATGGAGATGGCGTCCTCGCGAGCAGGAATCCGCGCCTCATCTACCCGCGCGCCTTTGGCACGACAGAGAGGCTTCCTGCTTCAGACCCGCGCTCTGCCAACTTCATAGGCGTCATAATCCTCCCGAATGGCGAGCACTGGTGGTGGTACAGGGAAGGGAAGGAAAAAGGGGGGCTGGACGTCAAAGGCGATAAATGAAATAGACATTTTCCTATGGCCTCATTGGAAGACTTCCCCCCTGGCGAAAAACCCGGATGGGTTTGAGAGGGCTGATTTTTTCAAAGAAATCCAGTGGACCTCACCAAACCCTTGGGTACCGTTGACGGGAAATGCTTCGCGTGGCTTTAGCCCGTGGTGCTCAGGCTTTAATCCGGCCATCAAAATGATTAAATTCGCTTAAGTGGTCTTGATTGGCTGAAAACCAATGTTAGAGTCCCTCGCTCGCGGCTGGAAAATGTTCACTGTTTCCTTCAAGATACTGCTGGAGGACAGGAAGCTCATGGTTTTCCCCGCCCTTTCCTAGCTCTTCTCACTCCTGCTTTTCATTGGCTTCATCGCGCCCTTCGCCCTCGCAGGGCTGGTTTTGCTCTCCTCAGAGGCAGCCGGCGAGGCCATGTTATGGGTGCTGCTGCTCTTCATCGCCGGCATGGTCGTGCTGGGCCTGCTCTCCTCGACAGTCTCAACAGTTAGCACCTCGCTCCTCTACCTCTACGCCTCGCAGGGCATCATCCCTCCAGGATTCAGGGGGGAAAGTGAAGAAAATGTTCTCGAAGTGAAGCTGCTTAGGAAGTTATGCATCGTTGATGCCAGGTTTTCAAGGGCGACCTTCACGGTCCTCGACATCGAGCCCTTCTTTCCGCCGAACCTTTCCCTGGTGAGCTTCCTGAGCCTCTGCTCGTCGGGCTTCTCCAGTGCAATTGTCACGTTGCCCATTTAACCACAATTTCATAGGTATGTCTGAAATGGTATAAATATATGCTTCCGCACCGGCAATGACCCCTCCCCTTCAAAGCCTTTATATGCTCCCGGAACGGCAATATGTCAGGTGGTTTCTGATGCCAAACTTTTCAATAGTAAAGTTCGGGAATGAGAAGGACACCAGGGATTACGCGGATTTCTTCCACGCGAATTGATTAGGGTCTTAGAGGCCGGAATGAGGGAGATGCACACAAGGGGTGGGAAAAATGGAGAAATTTGGAGAAAGAGGATACGGCGTGAATGCAGGGAAAGAAAACAGGGTTAACGGGCCAACGCTCCCGAGGGCGAGGTTCAAGGCAGGTGGGGTTCAGGTCGCGGTATGGGACAACGTCTCAAAGGAAGGCCAGCTCTTCCAGACTGTTTCGATAGACCGCAGCTACAAGGCAGGGGATGAGTGGAAAACCACGAAAACCTTCCGCTCGAATGACCTTCCGAAGATGATACTCGCGCTCGAGAAGGCATACGAGTACCTCGCGCTCAGGCACGATGAATTTCAGGGCGCCCCGATAATGAGCCCTACGGAGAAGGGCAAGGGGCTCGTGAAGCTGCTGGCGTGAGCGCCCCAAGTGCACGCCCCCTTAAACCCGTGCGCAATTGCCGGCTCCGGCATACTTAAATACGCTTAAGTATGTATTAAGTATGCAGGGAGTGGTAAAATGTACGAGACAGTTTGTACAGTGGGCGAAAGAGGGCAGGTGACAATCCCCAAGCAAATAAGAAAATTGCAGAACATAAAACCAAAGGATAAGGTCATCATGAAAATCGATGGCGATAAAATTTTGGTCGAGAAGCCCCTGAGCAAAAAGGAGAGGGAAAAACTCATGGAAGAGGGGTACAAAAAAATGGCCGCCTTGGACCGTGAACTTGAGGAAGAATGGAAATTTGCAAGCACTGAAGCCGACAGGTTGTTGGATGATTATTAGGCGTGGCGATATTGTTATTGTGGATTTGGAACCGGTCAAGGGTTCCGAACAGGGCAAAATAAGGCCCTGCCTTGTTATACAAAACGATAAAGGCAATGCCTCAAGCCCAAACACAATAATTGCCGCGATAACCTCCAGGCAGGACAAGGAATATCCATTCATGGTTCATTTGGAAATGGGTGCTGGTGGCCTTCCAAAAGACAGCACTGTCCTGTGTAACCAGATAAGGACTATCTCACAAGTACATAGAATTTCCAAAAAACTCGGCTCACTCAGTCCGGCTACAATGGAAAAGGTAGATGGCGCCCTGAAAATAAGCCTTGCACTGGAATAATTTATTCAAACCTTTGCCCGCATTGCTTCTTATGGAAATCCCGGAGCTAGTGAAGAAGCACAACGCTTTCGATTCCTTCAACCCTATGCAGGAGAAGGCCCTCACCTCTGGCCTGCTGGAGAAGAGCCTTGTGGTGAGCGCCCCCACCGCATCAGGGAAAACGGTTGTGGCTGAGCTCGCCGCGCTCAATTGCATCCTCAACAAACGGATGAAGGTGGTGTACACCTGCCCACTGCGCGCCCTTGCCTACGAGCACGCACACGATTTCAAGGACAAGTACTCACAAGCGCTCAACATCAAAACCGTTCTCAGCACCGGCGACTTCGATTCCTCGGGAATGAACCTCTCCCGTAAGGATATAATATATTCGACGTATGAGAAACTCAATTCATTGATAACCCACCGAGCCGAGTGGCTCTCCCAAATAGGCCTGCTGGTGGTGGATGAAGTGCACGTTGTGGGAACCGACCGCGGTCCCACCTTGGAGATGCTAATCACCAAGCTCCGCTTCCTGAACCCGAAAATGCAAATCCTCGGCCTCTCCGCAACCATTCCAAACGCCAAGGAGCTCGCGGAATGGCTGGGCGCCAGGTTCGTACAGAGCGACTACAGGCCTGTGAAGCTGAAGGAAGGTGTTTTTTATGATGGCCTTGTGGATTATGTGAACCATGCTGACGAAATACCGCTGAAGGACGACGCTCTCTCCTCGATTGCGCTCGACACTCTCTCGAAGGGCAAGCAGGCCCTTGTTTTCGTGAACACACGCAAGGCCAGCGAGAGCACGGCAAAAAAGCTCGCGGAGATTACCTATCCAATCCTAACCCCTAAAGAAAAGGATGCCCTCGAAAAGGCCTCGCAGCGGGCCCTGAATGTGCTTGAAATACCGACCGTGCAATGCCACACCATTTCCGGGTTGATAAAGCGCGGGACATGCTTCCACAATGCAGGGCTCCTGGGAAAGCAGCGCACGATAATTGAAGGCTTGTTCAAGAAAAATTACCTCAAGTTCATCTGTTCCACTCCGACCTTGGTAATGGGGGTTAACCTGCCAGCTTTTAGGGTAGTGCTGCAGTCGCCTTACCGTTACAGCGACTTTGGCATGGAAAAAATACCTGTTGGGGAATGGAAGCAACTCTCTGGGAGGGCAGGCAGGCCACGCTACGACACTTCCGGCGAGGCAATGCTCATCGCCAAGACCGAGTTCGAGAAGAATGATTACATAGATTATTATGTGAAGGGTGTGCCGGAGGATGTGAATTCTCGGCTTGGGGGCGAGGCGCAACTCCGCTTCCACCTCCTCTCTGCAATCGCGACCGGCTTCATCTTCGACCAGGAGTCTGCCGAGAAGTTCTTCTCAAAAACACTCTATGCGCACCAGTCCAAGGGGCTCTCCGCACTTTACAGGGCAATGTCAACTATTGTCAGGAACCTCGAGGCAATGGGTTTCGTGAAGGCCACCGAGGAGCGCATTGATGCTACGCCCCTCGGGAGGCGCGTTGCAGAATTGTACCTCGACCCGGTTTCCGCGCATGGCATAATAACTTCCCTCAATGCCAGGAAATTGCGTGACCTCTCTTACCTCTTCACAATCTCGAGCGCCCTCGAATTCAGGCCACTGCTCGGAGTTTCGAGGGGCAAGGAAGCCGAACTGTGGGAGAGGATGCAAGAGGACAAGGGCCTTCTGCCAGTGAATGTCGATACCGAGATGTTTTCCGACAACGAGCTTTTGCAGAAGTACTGGACCACCCAGATGCTCAGGGACTGGGTCGAGGAGGTGCGCGAGCAGGAGTTAGTCGATACTTACAAGGTACAGCCGGGCATTCTCCACGCCAAGCTCAAGAATGCTGACTGGCTCGCGTACTCGTGCCTAGAGCTCGCGAAAATCCTGGAGCTGCAGGAGCACTTCTCCCCCCTGAACAAGATGCGGAAGCGCCTCCAGTCAGGCATCCGCGAGGAGCTAATTCCTTTGTGCGAGCTGCGCGGCATCGGGAGGGCGAGAGGAAGAAGGCTCTATAACGCCGGCGTAAAGGGCATTGCTGATGTGAAGAATACCGACATCAAGGACCTTGAAAAGGTACTGGGTCAGAAGGTAGCTGTCTCTGTCAAGGCACAGCTCGAGATTAGGAAATGAGGGTAACTTAAAATATCGGCCACGTGAGATAATCAATATATATGTCGAAGTCAGTGTCCAAGTATTGCATACTCGTCACACCCTATCATGTAGGGAACGTCATCCAGTTCAATGTCACTACAACCACCCTGCGCTCTGTCAGGGAGGCGAAAATGAGGTTAGGGAAAAGCGACCGCGCGACTGCGGTCAGCTTAACGGTTCCCGGAAAAGAATTCGCCGGCATAATGCGCGAAAACCCTGAGGTCAGGAACAGGGCTGAGTCAGCCGGGTTTTATATCGGCCGTGTCAAGGTTGTTGCCGGAAAATACAACATCGTTTGGGCAGCACATAAAAATCCTCGCGCAAATTCTGTTCCGGGCTAATGTGCCTCGACAAGCCCCCTCTCTATTACCCCTTTTATCTTCTCAGCCTCGAAACCCAGCTTTATGAGGGTCGTCTGCCCCTTTATGCCCTTTCCCGATGCTGTCGTGTAAATAAGGCCGTACATCTCAAGCTCGCTTATGTATTCGCGGTACCAGCGCGAGCTCACCACAGTTTCCTTGTGCTTCTTCGCAATCCTGCAGTACTCATCATACACTTCCCCGGAGAACAGGATGCCTTCCTCTATCTCACCGGTGATTTTCTGCACGGGCTTCCTGTTGAGCGAGAGGGTGGCTATTGAGTAGAGCACGAGCTGCTGCTGTTCCGGAAGGGTGGAGATCATGCTGTACACGAGCTCCTCCTCGACCTGCACCTTGGCCTTCATGACTTCCCTGTCCGTCACCATGCAGCCGTCCATCCCGCCCCTGCGGTCGGCGATTTCCCCGGCCTTGAGCAATAGCATCACTGCCGTGCGTGCATCTCCGGATTCCTGTGCCGCGATTGCGGCGGCGAGCGCGATTGCGGATTCCTCTACAGTGCCGGGCTTGAATGCGAGTTCCGCGCGCTGCTTCAGGATGTCAGTAAGCTCCTGCGCATTGTATGGAGGGAAAACCATTTCATGTTCGCAGAGGCTGCTCTTTGTGCGTGGGTCTAGCCTGTCCTTGAAGAGGAGGTTGTTCGAGATGCCTATTATTGTGATGCCTGCGCTTCCGGAGCCGTTGCCGAGCTCGTCGTTGCCCCTTGTGAGGCCGTAAACTAGCTCATCCAAATCCTTGACCTTGTCGATTTCGTCGAGCACGAGCACGACCTGCCTTCCGGCGGCTGTTGCAATGCCTCCCGCCCACTCTCCGGCTGCCGCGCTGGAGTTGCCCTTTGCGCCCATGCCTACGCTGCCGCTGCCTGGCCCCGGCACGCCTTTCACGCTGCGCGCGTCCCAAGTCTTATGGGGGTTGTTACCCGTGCCCCGTGCGTACTCAAGCAGCTTTTCATAAATGAATGCAGCGGAGTACCCAATGAAGTCCTCTTCTGGAAAGAAGTCCTTCACGATTTTGCTGAGAATCCTGTACTTGGAGTTGTGGTTCCTGCAATTGACGTAATTGCCCTCAATCGGGATGTTTTTCGCGGAGGCGAACTCCAGCAATTGCTGCATCACCAGCTTCGCCACGGATGTCTTGCCAGTGCCGACCTTCCCGTAAATGAAAATATTGTCGGGTTTTTTCCCATGGAGCGTGCTTGATAGCAGGCCGGAAATTTCCCCGATGTACTTGTCCCTGAAAAGCAGTTTGCGTGGCGTGAAATGCGGCGTTATCATGTTCCTGTCGAGAAAAATGGTGTCGCGACTGAATTCCTTTGCGAAAATGTTCCCCGGATTGCGCGGTTCCAATGTTCTTGGCGCCAATGTCCTGGACGCCAGCACCTGTTGAGCGGAATTACCCAAAATTAGCCCCTAAACCATTGTATCCCATGCTGTTAAAAGAAAAACGAGTTGTGGAAGCGAACATACTTCCAGTAATGCGGGTTCGGAAAGCATACCTGTTTCAGCACCATGCCCTTCTTTGTCTGCCTGGGTGGAATCATTTTAGCTTCATTTATCTCCGGTATTTTCAAGCTGCCAAATGTTGAGGGTCCCCAGACCCTTTGGCTGGCCTGAGGCGTATTTCAGTGCCGTATCCTTATTTGCAGTTTCTGGTTTCGGCTTTTCTCAAGCACCAGCTGTTCTTCTTCGGCATTGAAAGGCTTCCTCAGGATGTTTCCATGCACCACCAGTGGTTCGCTGTTTGGCCCTATCGCCCCATACTTCCCTTGGCCGAACTCGAAAATTTTGGCTAAGTAGGTTTTCTGGCCCCTGCGGAACCTTATGGTATTGCCTGTTATGGTAAAACCCCATAAGTCAGTTTTCCGTTTCCCGGCTAGCCCGGCGATTCTCTTTGTTTCCCTCTCATCCGCCTTCATTTTTTCTCGACTTTCACCATGGCCTTTTTGGCAGCTAGTTTTTTTGCCCATGCCTCGGCATCGTTCTTCATTTTCGCGGCCGTGCTGCAGAGTATTGACCTAAGTTTATCCATTACATATTCTGACGTGAGCGTTGCTTCCCTACCGGCGCTCAGCTTGGTGATTTGCTTCTAGTTGTACGAGACCGCTGGCCAGCCTGGTAATCTCACGCTCTTCTCGATGAGTTCGCACAGGCTTTCAATGCCATCGCTCCCTTGGATGAACTTTCTGGCAAGGTTGTCCTTGAGCTTTATCTCGTTCATGACGTGTTCTGCTGTCGACCTATGCATCAAAAGCAGCGTCGGCCCAATCACGAAGGCGTTTTCCCTGATGACGCGCGCCGCTTCCGCCATGTCTATCCTGTCCTTTTTCCTTCCCGGGTTCAGCAAATAGAGCAGCCTGACGGTTTCCCCTGCACCGAGCTTATCTTGCAGCTCCATGTTTGTGAGGCGGCTCCCGGTGTGGCTGAAAATGTGGTGGTTCAGGAATGCCGTCACGTATGGGTCTGGCCTGTATTCGAGACGAAACCTCGTCGTCTTTTTCTTGTGACTTTCATCACTGCCGCCTCTGGGCGTTTGCCTGTCGGCTTCGACAACCCTTTCAACTACAGGCCCAGTCAGATCGCGGACCTGGCGTTCCTGTATTGCACCCAGGATTTCCCTTGTAATTTTCTCTTGCTCCTCCTGCTCGGCTTTTTTTTTCCTCTATTCCCAATTTCCTGAGCCAATCCAGCCTCTCGTCCCTAGTCATGCCCTTTTGCGGCTGTGCGGGTGGGTGTGGCCCATTGGGTTTGTGAGGTTCAGGCATCAATAATCACTTTTCCGGATTTGTAATAGTTAAGTTCTCTGGCCTTTAAAACCCTTTAGATTTTTTTTATGTAGCCGCCCGGCAAAAGCTTTATAATTATGGTCAGCGTATTGCTATAAGCCACGCATTTTCTCATTTTGAATGAAGGGGTGATAAGCAAATGGCATTCATGGAGAAGCTTATTGGCAAGAAGGAAGAGCTCGACATAGAGGACTTCCTGAATAACCTCGACAGCGAGGAGGAGGACCCTTACGAAGGGGCAGAGGCCTTTGTGAAGCCCATCAACCTCACAAGCGAAGAGGACGTGAAGGCGACGATTGAGGAGGCGAAGAAGGGCAACATCCTGCTGCTCAATATCGGCGACCTCAAGAAGAGGAACGCGATGAAGCTCAAGGAGCTCATCAATGCGGTGAGGGACGGCATCGAGACGATTGACGGCGACATTGCAATGGTCTCGCAGGAAAAGGCCATCGTGACTCCGGCGAAGGTCAAGATAATCAAGAGGAAGGACTGAATAACCCTTTCCCGCCCTTTTCCGGAATTTCCCAGCCGCTTGGTTGGGGAAAACCCTTTTCTTCCAATAACCACCATATTTCTCCCAGTGCCACACATGTCCTCAGACAACAAGCCAGCCCACGCCGAGCACGGGGAGGGCACTGACACCAAGCCAGAGGGTGTTCCCGTAGCAGATAAAGGGGGCACCCCAGGGAAGGTTAACGGTGCCGGCAAGTCCACGATGGAGCTTGTTGACGAGGCCCTCCGAGAGCTCTCTGACCCGGCAGAGTGGTTTCGGTACTCCGCTGAAATAATCTCCGGCTTCCTTCCGTCCGCAGACCCAAAACAAAAGGGAGAAGCAGGCGATGCCAGTGCAGGGCACTCTGGGCATGAGGTCATTTGGCATGGGGTTGGGGTGAGAGGCAACCAAAACCGTGGTCGTGGAGCCATCGGTCAGGACGGCACGGAAAGCTTGGAGTGGGACCCTTCCAACCCAGACGTGAAGGTCCTTGCTCTCGGCATAATCGCGGTGCTTGTCATAATCTGGGCATTCTTTCTGAAGTGAGGATTTTTACAGCGGCTCGCTACGCATAGTCCGCGAGGCTCTTCTGTCGCGCCTTTTCCGCTGGCGGAGCGAACACGGAGTTGATTTCCTTTTCGATGAGGCCTATCCTCTGGGATAGGTAGTCGCTCAGGCCGTGTTTCCGGATGAGGTCCTTCGCAATCGCGAGGTACTTCCTCACCGAGCCCTGCGCGATTGTGAGAATGATGCTCTCGGCGCCGCACTCGAGGCACCTTCCCGTGAGCGGGATGCGCCTGTACTTAGCATTGCATGCGCTGCACCTGAATGACTGCCTGGAGAAGGCTCGGGTGTTGCCTATGATGTCAGGCATGAAGTGGCTCATCATCACCCTCTCGAGCGCATCCTTCTTCTCCACAGCCCTTATCCTGCCCTGCAGCGCCGCCTGCGCATTCATCTTCTCCTCCATTGACTTGAGGGACACGTACCTCGATTCTTTTGGGCCGGCGTCAAAGGTAGTGGTGGGATGGGTGAACCCAAAGCCAGTGTACTGCCCCGGCTTACCGATTTTTTTCTTCACGATCGGTACCCCAACAGAATCCGGTTCGGCGTAAAGGAGGCCCCTCTCGTACAGCTCCAGTGGATATTCCTCGCACGTCTCCACTTCATACGCCTCGTCATCTATTTCCTGTGGGTTTATTGCAACGGTGAACACCAGGGGAGCGTCCATCCTTCCGCCCCGCGATGATGGGAGGTAGAGGCGCGAGAAGTTGAGGAGCGCATCCATGAGGAGCATGATGGAATCTTGATCCCCGTCCGCATTTCTTCTTTTCGCGAGGTGAAAATAGGGGTGTGCGAAATTCAGCTTTGCCTTCGTGTAGCCTATAATGCGACACAGCACCCCTGCCGAGGTGTGGGGCGCGAGGCCTAGGAATAGCTCGCCGATGAGCTGTTCCCTGGAGTCATAGTTGTAGTGCCTCGCCATGCCATAGAGCCTCTCTAGTTCCTCGTCAATGAATCTCGTGACACGCAGGAAAAAATCCCCCGCGTCCTGGTTAACTATGATGTCCTGCACGAAGATTTCGCAAAGCTGCTCGCCGCTCACTAGCTCCCTTCCCTCGAAGTCATGCGTGTAACCCAGCTCCCTCGCCTTCTCCACGCTTAGGCCTATTTCGCTCGGCTTGAAGTGGGTGAGAGGAGCGTTGAGCAGCTCGAACCTTATCGTGCCGTCGCGGAAGATGTGGAGGTTGTGCCTGGCGCGGAGTATTCCCTTCTCGAGGGGTTCCGGCACTTTCTGAGCGTTGATGAGGCCCTTCACACCTTTCACGAGCGGCGGCACCGGTACCTTGAGGTTGCCCGCTGCCTGGTCAAGCATTCCCCTTAGGTCTATTTTGAGCTTAGTGAAGGCGACTGTTTCAGCGTTGCAGCGGTCGCACTTTTCAAAGAGGGAGTATTTCCCGCACTTGCCGCATTTCCTCATTAGCCCGTTCTTCGTGCCCGTGCCTAAAGAAAACGGCTGGCTTTCAAGGTTGCCGTTCGCGGCGTTGACAAAGCACGCCAACTCTACTTCGATGTTCCCAGCCTCGGCCGCCTTGTTCACGGAGCGAATGTTGCCTCCTGCAGTACCAATCGGGAATAGCACCATGGGGTCCCCGACCATCTTCCTAGGCTTGGCGGCTTCCGGCCTGCCCATCCTGCAACCTATGAATGTTCCTCCCTTATCTCTGATTTCCATTCCCGAGAGGCGCGAGAGCATCTCCAGCACAGGCATCTCTGGGCTGGGTTCCTCCACACTTGTTCCCCCGAATGTCTTGAAGAACGAGTATGCGTACTCCTTTCCTACAACTATGCTTCCGTTGGCGAGCGTATGCGGAAGGCCTATTTTCTCCAGCGGGCCTTTCACTTCTGGGGTGTTTGCAATGAGCAGTTCCTCGAGTTCCGTGCCCGAGAAAACCTTTTCGGCGGACCTCACCGCCTTCACAAGCAGGCAGGCTTCCGCTCCTGAGAGGGCCGTGTAGTAATGCAGGTAGTGGGGGTGGAGCGGAACCCCTAGTTGAAGAGAAAGTTCAATTGCAGTGTTCTGGTCTGTCAGGTGCGGCAGGGCAAGCACCCTCTCTATGTCAAAGCCGGCAGGAGCCCCCAAATTCCTGTCAGTGCCGCCATTCATTGTGTCGGCTCCCCAGATTTCCTTGGCCTTTTTCTCGAGCTCGAGCTTCCACCATTCCTCACAGTAACCTGCAGGCATCAGCGGGTGGGCTGTTTTCCTGAAATCACCCAGTGTTATGAGCATGTCGCCGAGGAACAGGATTTCCTCCACAATGCTCTTCACCTCTTCCGCTTCTTCCAATGACCTCACTTTCCTGACCTCGCCGCCACTGAGCTTCACAATAGGGCCATCAATGGTGTCCACGGGGAAAAGCTCCGCGCTTTTTCCTGGCCTCTCTACCTTAGCCTGCGTGCCAACTGCTATGAACTCATCGAGGATGTGCATTGTTGCCGGGTGGATTCCCTTGGCCATCACGCAGGTGTTCCTCGCCCTGCCGTAGCGCAACCTGAAACCCCCGTAACGAGAAGGGTACGAGAATATGGGCCTGCCTGCGGCGATCCTCGAGAGGTAGGAGAAATTAGGCTTCAGCTCCTTCTCCTCTCCCGCTGAGCTCTTGCCTATCTTTATGATGTCCTCTAGCCAGCTCCAATTAAGGCCAAGCATCTTCGCCAGGCTCATTATCTTCATCGCCTTAAGGCCTACTCCCTCGGAAATTACCAGGCACATCCCTCCCCTTATCCTGTTCGTTGGAATCCTCTCGAGGTCCTTGTAGGCATTCACCTCGCGTTCCTCTGTGGGCTCGCCGTTGATGCACACCGGGCAGCCGCGAACGATTTTCCTCACGTCATCGTCCTTAAGCTTGTACTGCCTCGTGATTATCTCGTCGTAAATGTTCACTTCCTCTACGTACCTCTCCACTTCGTCCTCGGTCGGCTTGTACCTGCCGAGCTGGAGGAGTTGCCTCGCGTAATCCCCAAGAATCAGCGGGAATACAGTTGCCGTGCCCCCAGCTGCCCTTATTGGCCCTGCGAAGTAAATGTCCACATATTTGCTTCCATCCGGGTTCTTGCTTATCTTCACCTGCGGCACCCCATCAAGTGGGGCCACCACAACTCCCTCGGTCACGAGCACCAAACTGGTTTTCACCGCCTGCTCGAGCCTCTTCTCCTCATTCTGAATTCCTCCAAATCTCCCATCTATAATTTCCCTGAAGAGCTGGAAGATTGCCTTGTTCCTGTCGCCTTTGTGCTCTGCATATAGCTCCCTGTACCTAATTGCCACGCCCGGCGGCCCAATTATGTTCTCGGTCCTGTCCGCGAGGTCGAGCGTTGGGGGGCACTCCACCTCAGCGACAGCGTCCTTGCCTTTTGCACGCGCCTCCTTCGCGACCGCGTACTGCTTCTCTGCCTTGTTCCTGAGTGACTCGAAGTAAGCCTTCACGTGACCTTCTTCCTTTTCATTCATGGCCAGCACCGTTGAAGTCGTTCTCAGTGAGCCTCCGCGTCCTGAGGTTGATGTCAATCGCTATTCCCGGGGTTGGTATGTGGCCTTCGCGAACCTGGAATTCCGTCCTTCCCTGCCAGCAGCCAGCGTTCACCGCCATGCACCCCCTGTACTGCGTGTGGCCCTTGTGGTGCATATCCCCCCCAAAGTAATAATCTGGTTCCTCCCTGATGACCATGAAGTCCCTCCTCTCCGGAACGTAGGGTTGGTTGAGGCCGAAGCCTGTCGAGAGGTCGCGCCTTCTCAACAGCTCTACCATCGCCTTCTCTGGCTCCTTCACGCTGAGGTGCTTCGTGGCAGCGTACATGTCGTGGAAGCTCCCTCCATGGTACACGAGGCACTTGAGGCCCTCGATTTCCACCCACCCCGGGCTGCCGATGAAATGGATGTTCCCCACTCCCGAGAGGTTCTTCACGTACTCCTGCGGTATCGCAGGCTGTGGGTCGGCCCTCCTCACCGCGTCGTGCTGCCCAGGGCACACGAAGATTTCGATGTGCTCCGGCACCTCCGACATGAGCTCCCCGAACCTCTCATACTGCCTGTAAATGTCCTTGATGGCGAGCTCCTCGTACTGCTCAGGATATATTCCCACGCCATCCACGTTATCTCCTGCGACGAAAAGGTACTTTATCTTTCCCGCCCTCTCCGCCTCCTTTTCGGATGCCGAGTTGCCGTTGAGCCACGACAGGAACCTCGTAAATTCCTTTTCCATAAAGAGCCTGCTGCCCACGTGCACATCCGATATTAGGCACGCGCTTAGGTCCCTCTCTGCAGCCATTGGGTGGCGCTGCATGAGGTCAGGCCAGAGCAACGCCTTTGCAATCAGCATTTCGTCCGTGAACTTCTTTCCCTTTATGCCTATCACGTCATCGGCAAGTATCTTTTGGGCCTCCCTTGTGAGCTGCTGGTCGTCCTTGGACACAATCGCGATGAACCTCCCTTCAGGCGAGTCCATCTCTATGGTTATGTTTCCCGCCTTGCTCACCCATCTCTCGACAACCATGCCTATAGTGTCGAACTCCGCGTATTTTTGCATGCCCTTCAGCCTGTCGATGGGCTTCGGGGAGAAACCCTGCCTGTATAAAAGCAGGCCGGAGAGGAACGCGTACTTGTCCCTGAAGTAGGCCAGGAAGTCCTTCATCTTTCCTTCGCTCGTGCTCTTGCCCGTGATGTCGTACTCTTCCATCACCCTGAATTCCGCGCTGGAGTCCTTCGCGAGGCATGTGAAGGATGCCCTCTTTACCACGACTTCCTGCACGACGCCCTCCATCTTGGTCTCGTGCCTCACGAGCAGCTGCCTGACGGCATCGAGCGATATGATTGGAGAGTTTATAC
>SBBR01000085.1 GCA_005239615.1 archaeon | reverse complement strand
TTCCTTATGACCATCGAAAAGCTGTCCTCTTTGCCCTTCCTCGCCGTGAGTTCCTCGTACACGTCATCCGCCACGCTAATTAGCCTTGCCATGCCAAACATGTATATATATGTATATATATGCTTTTCTTTTGCCGTTTTTCCCGTTGCTCACTTATCCTTGCCCTTCACCGATGTCGGCTTGAGGAACCCATGCCGCGGCCTGTAGATGTCCCCTGCCTTGTCGAGCCTATCGAGCACATCCCGCACCTTCTCGGCATCCATCCCTATTGTCTTGCCCTCGTTCATCACTTCCTCGAGTGGTACCATGTCGAGCTCCTGCGCCTTCTCCTTTATGAAGTTCAGTATTTTCTTCATGTTCGAGAGCATTGTGTGGGTCTGCCCGGATGTTATTATGTCAATGTCGATTTTTCCCGTTTCAGGGTCGGTCACTAGGTCCTGCAGCGAATTGCGCAGCAGCCTTATAGCCCTTTCCACATCCTCCCTCCTGACCTCGTTGCTTAGTCTCACGCGCGCGCTCGCCTCGGACAGCCTTATCAGCCCCTCGAGCTGCCTGTGGGTTGCGGAGTACGAACCCTCCTTCCTGCCCATGTCGCGCAGGGAAACATAATAATCTGAGAGCTCCTTCATCGTGGCATCTGTGAGGATTGGGAAAATGTGCTGCCTTGCATAAGAAATATATTTTTTGAGCAGCTCGCCGGAAATCTTTGGGGTTATCTGTTCCTCCAGCTCCTCGGCCTCCTTAGTCTTCTTGGTTATGCCCCTGCTTTTCCTCTCGACCATCATCTCGCCGACCATGTGCGTCTTGAGTATGTGGCCCGCGATTTCCGCATCCTTGGTGCGGTCGAGGACGTCGCGTATCATGAAGAAAAGGTCGAACCTGCTGATGAGCGAAGGCGGGAGGTCAATCTGCTCTATGAATGGCTGGTAGGGGTCGAACCGAGAGTACTTTGGGTTAGCGGCCGCGAGCACCGAAGTTTCGGTCTTGAATGTTGTTACTATCCCGGCCTTTGCCACTGAAATCCTCTGGTCCTCGAGGGCCTCGTGCATCGCGCTTCTGTCTTCACTTTCCATCTTGTCAAACTCGTCCACCATCGCCATGCCGCCCGAAGCGAGAACTAGGGCTCCGGCCTTTATGGTCCACGCCCCTTCGCCGAACTCGTCCTTGACAGCTGTTGCGGAAATTCCCGCGCCTGTGGTGGTTTTTCCAGCGACGTAAATGGATTTTGGCGCTATCGCATCGGTCGCCTTCAGGAGCGCGGATTTCGCCAGTCCCGGGTCACCAATGAGCAGCACGTGGATGTTCCCCCTCTTGTGCTGCTCTCCAGGAAGGGTTTTCTTCACGCCGCCGAAGAGCTGGAGCACTATGGCCTCCTTGACGTTCTCGTGACCATAAATGTGCGGGGCTATGCTCTGCACGAGCAGCTCGTAAATGTCGTCTCGCGAGGACAGTTCCTTCAGCTCCTCCTCTTCCTCCTTTGTGATTTCCACTTCCTCGAACTCCTTCTCGGTTTCCTCCAGATGAATGGCCTCCAGATACCTTCCATACACGACCTTCTTCTCCTTGGGTGGAGAAAGCCTTATGACTCCGGTGATCTTCGTCCTGCCCCCGGGGCTTATCATGTTCACGAGGTCATCGCTCACGTAAATGTCGAGGTTCGTGGCCTGCTCGCTGCCTTTAAGGAGCTCGAGCGGCTCCTGTATCCTGATTTTCTGGTAGTCGATGAAATCGCTGGACTCCTCGTCAAGGGAAAAAACCCTGTTCTTGCACTCTGCGCAGAAGCTTGGCTGTCGTGGTTGGTTCTTTGTCTGCGGGATTTTGTAGGATGCCTCGCACCGCGTGCACTTGTAGGTTGCGAACTTGAGCTTCGGCAGCACCTCTGTAACCTGCTGCACCAGCCCTTCCACGCAGATGAGCTTCCCGATGTGTGCAGCGCTTATGTCGCGGAGTATCGGCTGCCTTTCAGGTGGGAGATTGAAAAACCTCACGTGTGGCGAGAAGCTCTCTGCTTCCAGGATGGGCACGTCGATGTTCATTATCGCGCGCTCCGCTGCCTGCAGGCATGCATCCGGGTTGTCAAGCAACTCGTCCGCAAGGTCGAAGTCGAAGTGCTCCAGCTCCCTGAAGTCCACCATCAGGCTTTTCTTGTTAGAATAGTCATTGGCGAGCCTTTCGATGTCCTTCATGCAGCGCTCCTTGAAGAATGCCTCGAACTTCTCCACGAAAGGGCTGTCCTGCCTTAGCTTTACTGCGGTGTCTTCGTACACGTTCCCTTCCCCAAAAATACTCCGTCGGCCCCTTTTTTAATGACCCGGAGACGTCATTGCCAGTGTGATAGCCGAAACTATCCGTGCGCAATCCGAAAATTCGTTTGGGAGCTGTGGTTTTGCGTATGTTATTTTCGGGAAAAAATATCTTATTGTATGAAGTGTAAATGTAAGTTAAAGGGAATTAGTTTAGGTTCCGAACCGCACCGGATTTGCGGGTGTAAGGGAAGCGAACCAATAAATCTTTGCCCAATAGTAAATTCCTTATTCCATCGCGAATTATTTTATTAGCCGGTTCTGTTTTAAATAAGGTTTCAGGGTGACTGATATTATAGCTGCCCAAGGCAAGACAAAAGGCATGGCGGATAACGGGGAGGTGAAGCGGCTATGACAAAAAAAGGCAAGTTCTACATCACAACGGCTATAGATTATCCTAACTCTAAGCCCCATCTTCGGCCACGCCTATGAGAAGACCGTCGCCGACTGCATTGCCCGCTGGCACCGCCTGAAGGGCGAGGATGTGTTCTTCCTCACAGGCACGGACGAGCATGGGAAGAAGATACAGCAGGCAGCGGAGAAGGCTGGCAAAAAGCCGAAGGAATTTGTTGATGGGCAGGTCGGCAGCTTCAAGGAACTGTGCAAAAGATGGGGCACCTCATATGACCGCTTCATCCGCACCACCGATGCCGACCACGAGAAGGTATCGCAGGAAATCTTCCAGCGAGTGCTGGACAAGGGCGACATTTATCTGGGGCGGTATGAAGGCCTCTACTGCACCGCCTGCGAGGCATTCTACCTGGAGAAGGACCTCGCGGAGGAGAAATGCCCGGTGCATAACAGGTCCGTTGAAGCCCTGAGCGAGGACAGCTATTTCTTCAGGCTTTCGAAGTACCAGGAGCGGCTCCTGGCATTCTTCGAAAAGAACCCGGGCTTCATATCGCCAGAGAGGAGGAGGCAGGAAATAGTGAACCGCGTAGAGGAAGGCCTGAAGGACCTCAGCGTTTCGCGCACCTCATTCAGCTGGGGCATCCCGCTAAGGAACGACCCGAAGCACGTAATCTATGTGTGGTTCGACGCCCTCATCAACTACCTTTCAGGGGTTGGTTACCCCGGCGCGAAATACAAAAAGTTCTGGCCCGCCGACATCCATGTAATCGGGAAGGACATCCTCTGGTTCCACAGCGTCATCTGGCCTGCAATGCTATTCTCTGCCGGCATAGAGCCACCAAGGAAAATCTTCGTGCACGGCTTCATCAACACTGCTTTTGGGGAAAAGCTTTCCAAGACCTCTGGTACAATCATCGACCCGGTTGAGCTGAGCGGAAAATACGGTGCCGACACAGTGCGCTACTTCCTCCTGCGCGAAATTCCATTGGGTGAGGACGGGAACTTTTCGGTTGATGCGCTCGTCGAGCGCCACAACCGCGAGCTTGCGAATGACCTCGGCAACCTCGTGAACCGCGCCCTTTCGCTCGCGGAGAAGAAGCTCGGCAATAAGGTGCCCAAGGCTAGAACCGACCCGGAGCTCTCGGCCAGGCTCGACCTCAAGAAAATTTCCGGCCACATGGATGCGCTTGAAGCCCACAGCGCGCTCGCCGAGATTTTTTCATTTGTAAGCGCCTGCAACAAGTACGTAAATGACAAGGTGCCTTGGAAGCTCGACGACCGGGAAGCCGAGGCGGTGCTTTATTCAGTGCTGGACTCCTGCCGCGTGATTGCCATCCTCCTGCAGCCGTTCATTCCCGCAACATCAGAAAAAATCGCGAGGCAGTTAGGTGTTGAGCCGGGCGGACTGGAAGAGGCGAAATTCAACCTCCTGAAGCCTGGCGCGAAGCTGGGGAAGAAGGAAATACTCTTCGCCAAGATAGATGCGCCTGCACAGGAGAAGCCCCCTGTCAAGGCACAGGAAATCTCGGTGAAAATAGAGCCGAGGCTCGCAAAGCTAGGCATGAAGGTCGCAGCTGCCGTGATTGAGGGCGTTTCAGTGAAGAAGAAGCACGAGGGCCTCGAGAGGAGGATAAGGGAAACCGTCAAGGCCACAGACCTTTCCAAGGTCGAGAACAGCGGCGTGATAAAGGGCTACTTGGAGCTCTACGACGCGCTCGGCATCAAAAGGCAGGGGCATGCAGTCTCGAACCTCATTGCGATTGCGAGGCAGTCGGGCAAGCTCCCGACCATAAACACTGTGGTTGATTCCTACAACCTCACATCAATAACGAAAGGCCTCATTGTCGGGGCGCACGACCTCGACATGGTCTCGGGAAATGTGCACGTGAAGGTGGCCAACGGCTCTGAGTATTTTGTCCCGCTTGGGACAGGGCAGAGGCAGGCAATTGCGCCAGGCGAGTATGTGTTTGTGGACGACAAGGTCGTGCTGTGCCGCCTCGACGTGAAGCAAGGGGACCGCACGAAGGTCACCAACGCCACCAAGAACATATTCCTCTACGTGCAGGGCAACGCGCGCACCACGCAGCAGGAACTTGACTCCGCGCTGGAGGAAATATGCTTGAACATCACGAAGTTCTGCGGCGGGAACTGGAAGAATGTCGCGGTGTCAGTGGCGTGAGTGCAGGCGCCTGAATTAGGTGTGGGAGGATAACTGCCCCCAATGCTTGGCTTGTAAACGGTGCAATAACTAATAGGCGCATTCTCTCCCCGAAAGCCTTTTGCAATATTTCGCCTAAAATCCTGCTCATCCACCCGCCATATTCGGTGGCGAGCCTTCTTGGCAGGTAGCCCTCTCCTGTCTTGTAGTGCGCCTGCGCGAACGCGAGTGCATAAAACCTTCCAAGGCTCTTCTGGAAATTGGGGCTGATCATCATAGAACCCACTGAACCGGGAAATATTATTGATGGGCCGTGTTTTCTCAGTTGCCCTTCTTGCGCGTGATGCGGATGCTGCTGCCCCACTTTATGTACTCCACCTCGGAGCCGCCCGCAAGCCCCGACACATCCTTGGGCTTCTCAATGTCGTAAGTGGCATAGTCCTTCTGATCGATTATCTGGATGTTGTTGCCCATGAGTGCGACTACCTGTGCATTGCCCTTGTCGATGATGGGCACTTCGACATCGGCATCAACCGGCTTGAGGAGGTTTGTCTTGATGTCCCTGAAAACCCCCATAGCCGTCGCCCTTACCTTCGCGGCGCCGTGTTTGCCGGGCTTCGACTTCTCGACTCCTTTGACCTGGCATACCTCACCGTCAATCAGGACATAGGAACCGGGTCCCAGGCTTCCCGCGTTCGTGAACTTCTTGTCGCCTTCGGCCATTCAAAAACCTAAGACTCTAAAACAGGTTCAGTTTAAATATGTTGTCAAAGCCGCCTGCCATGTTGCATTGCCCCTGTCAGCGTGTTGGAGGCGAACAGAAACTATGGTCAATAGGTCCGGGACATTGAATTGGGGCAGTGCTGCGGGGAAGTATGTTTTTTTTTCCGGCAGGACTTTTTTCCGCGGTTGAATGCATTTAAATCTTGGATTGAGCCATATTATAACGCCCGGTCACGGCTTTTTGCATAGGGCGTTTCCAGTTTGGTGGAGTGGTGCCATGAACCTTCCTGTTGGGGAGATAATCAGCAAGGGCGTCAGCATGAGGGAGATTGATGTGAGGAAGCTCCTCGAGGGCTTCTACGAGAAGGAGTTTTCCGGCTACCTCATAGTGACCTTGGAGGGTTTCGACGGGATTGAGGAAGGGGTGCTGCTCTTCAAGGGCGGCTCGCTGGATGCGGCATTCTACGAGTACGACCTGCACGGCGTGACGGTTTTCGCCGATGCTGCTGTGCCCCACGTCTTCAACTCCCTCGCGGCGCCTTACGTGGTTGGGGACATAGTTTCCCTGAGCGACCAGCAGGTCGACCTCATAACCGCGTTCAACGAAAAGAGCAAGCTCGCGAGGGCTGTCCAGAAGGGTGACATCCAGAGGCTCATCCCGAAGGCGTACTCCGCAGAGTTCGCGAAAAGCGTCCTGAGCCAGTATGTGAAGAAAGAGGAGTCAAAGAAGGAGATTTTCAAGAAGTTCGGATTATCGAGCCTCGGCGAATGAGCTTATAAATTTTACATCGGGGGTGTTGTGTAAGCCGTCCATAGCCCCGTGCTAGCCGTGCGATGGCATATATTTTTCTGGGCGGCTTTTATTGCATCGTGTGACGGTGCACAGGGTTCGGCGTGTGAATTATGTGTATGAAATAAGTTGGAAAAGATTACGGTTGACAGTGGTTCGGGGTGGTAAGAATGTTTGGCAGCGCGAAGAAATTCCTGATGAGGGTCGCGGAGAAAATCCTTGATGTGGACGAGACAGTGGAACCGGCCACGCACATAAGGTTCCTCGAGGATTACTCCAGCAGGATGGTTTTTGACACCAAGGCTGGCGACATCGCGGAGTTCCTGCGGCTCCTGAGGAAGAAACACCTTGTGGACGAGATTGTTGTGAGCACGCTAAACGGCAGCGCCATCGCTTCCACGAACGGCAACCCTGTTGCACAGGCGATAACTGGAGCGGCGCTCTTCAATTACGTAAAGTCTGAGATGCCAAAGAGCGAGACGGTAATTGTCAAGTCGAATGGCTGGCATATGCTATTCGTGTTCAACAGGAAGCTCTACATGGTCAAGGCCGCCGCGGATCTCTCCAACATCGAGCTGAAGGCACTCGCGAAAGAAATTGACCTTTTCCTTTCCAACAAGGGCTTGAACTAATGACAGTGTTTTTTCGGGGGTTTTCGGGCAACCTTAAACCTTTTAATTAATAGGTTTCTCTTACTTCTAGTGCTTGTTGCCTTTGGGGCCTTTGGCCTGCCGTGGCAATGGCTCT
>SBBR01000020.1 GCA_005239615.1 archaeon | reverse complement strand
CTCATGCGGCGGATACTCAACCACGTACCTTGATGGCGACCCTGAATCCGCCAAGTTTGACTGCACGCCGCCAGAGCCGTCCACGCCAACGCCAAGCGGAAAGGTCGTCATTTATGAGTACGCGGACTTTGAATGCCCGTTCTGCGGCATGTTCCACAGGAACACCAAACCCATGATACTAAAGGAGTACGGCGACAAGGTCGAATTCGTGTTCAAGCATTTCCCGCTGGGCTTCCACCCAAACGCCCAGGCGGCAGCCGAGGCATCCGAATGTGCCCGGAACCAGGGAAAGTTCTGGGAATACGCCGAAATGCTCTTCAGCAACCAGGGCGACCTCGGCCGGGATGCGCTCAAGAGGTATGCCGACAAGCTTGGCCTGAAAGTTGAGAAATTCACCACTTGCCTCGATACCGGCGAAACTGCAGCGACGGTCAATGACGACTATTCTGAAGGCATTGCGAAAGGAATCAGCGGCACGCCGACATTCATATTGGGGGACCAGAGGGTTGTCGGGGCGCAGCCGTTCGAAGCATTCAGGCAGGCAATTGACGCCCAGCTCGGCAATGACGGTGGCACTGCCACCAAAGAAGAGGTCAAGTGCATCTTCAAGGGCGCAGAAAGGGAGAGCAAGTGCTACGCCAGCGATTATGAACAATACCCCGAAACGTTCTGCAAAGGCATTGGCGCATGCACAACGGCAGTGAAGGGCAACAATGGAATGGGAATGTATTTTTACAGCTCATGCGACCCGAACGACAAGTACAGCCACATGATTACGCTTGATGGCGAGAGCGAAACCCTCTACTTTGAGTGCGGCCCGAGGATTCCGCCTGTTGTTGGCGGAACCGGAGACTGGACAACCTCTTCGGGCGGAAGCGCCACAACCGGCACAACAGCCGGCGAAACCGTCCCGCCAAAGTACTGCATGGAAGGGGAAACAAGAAGTTATGACTGCAGCGACAGCACAAAAGTCACATGGTGCAGCTGCATTGGGGGCCAATGGAGATGCGTGGAGGCGCCGGAAAAGGCGTGCAGGCAGCAATCTGAGCCACCCCAGCTTCCGCCAGCGTGCACCGGCTGCGAAGTGAAGGGAACTTCCAACAATTGCATTGCAACTGGCACGAGGCTCGTGGGCGACGCGGAATTGCTCGTGAACCCCGCCATTGCGAGGGCGCCGTTTGAATCGCCCCTCTACTGTGACCTCGACAAAAAGCTCAAGACACAGAAAAGCGACGGCATGGCCTGCCAGAACGATTTCGAGTGCGGCAGCAATACCTGCTCAACAGGGGTTTGCGTGAACCTACAAAAACAGCTCTCCGAGCAGCGCAATATCCTCCAGCAGATACTTGACTGGCTCTCGAGCATATTCGGGTTCAGGGCGAAGTGAAGGCATAGAGCGCCAAAGCCTATTTCACCCTGATACCGCCAAATCTGAAATCCCCGCCGGGCGGCTGTTTTTTTATAGTGGATTAAAGTTTAATATTGTCATGACTGTGACGAAGACTGTCGAGGTAATTAATAATTACATCACAAAGCACGGCATCCCTAAGGGTGCTACGCTTGAAGTGACGATGAACAACGTACTCGAGGTGCTCCAGAAGGACCCTCTCTGAACAGGCCTGTGAAGCTCCAGGAGGAGCTTGTCTCTAGTTGCGCTCTGGTGCTGAACGCGATGGGCATGATAAGGGATCCCGTGAGGCTTTATGCGAACCTTGCAGGGGTGTTCGGACCGCGCGGCTGGTGCCTTTTTGGCGTAGAGCAGGTCGAAAAGGCTTTCCTCCGGCTGCAGGGTGACGCAATCAGGATGGGAAAGTCAGCCGAGCTTTGGAAAGCCGCCGCGAAAATCGGCAACCCGCATATCAACACCCTTGTGAGCAACAAGCTGCCCGAGGATGACCTTCTGGAATTGATTGGTAGCGAAAATCTCGCGGTTAGGAAGAATGCCTCAAAAGCCTTGTATCCAAGCGCAGCACCGGCACGAGGCTCATGGCGTACCTCTTCAATCACTCCGACCCTACGGTTGTGGCGGGGCTGCCTGTACCCTTCCACTTAGGAATGACCTGCCACGGGCTATTTGAATGCGCTCCTCAGCCACGACAATGGGGTGGTGAGGCAATGGTCAGCCAAGGCAATAGCAAGAAGGCAAAAAAAGAATCCACTACTAAGGGGAAGCATGATGTTGCCTAGGTATTCCACGACCACATGGGGCGAGGACCCATGGAAAAAATGGTGGAGGCAGAACTGAAACATACGGGCGGTCCACGGCGCGAGAGGAAAGCTATAATCCGCAGGCTCACGAGGCATCTTGTCGGCGGTGCGTGAAGTCCTCAGACCTGCAAACAAGTCCTGCAGAGGTTAAATCGAGATAAGACCAAACATTTACAAAACTAAACATTTAAATATTTTATCATCTAAATGCTTTTTATGGGGACAATCACTTTGAACGTGGATGACGCCGCGGAACAGAAGTTCAGGAAGGCGGCAACCATTGCCTTCGGCTCCGGAAAGGGGAGCCTTGGCAGGGCGGCCACGCACGCGCTAGAGAAGTGGGCCGACAGGGAATTGGGGGGCGGCGAGGCGAGGATGCTAGTCCTGCTCGAAAAGGGCTTCAAAATGGGGAAGCTCAAGTACAGGGACAGGGCTGAGTTGCATGAGCGGTGAAGTTTTTGTTGACACGAACGTTTTGGTGTATGCGTTCGACGATTCTGAAAAAACTAAGCGCACAGTTGCAAAGCGGATAGTACTGGACGCCACGACGGGAAAAATAAAGGGGGTCGTGTCAAACCAAATCCTCGGCGAGCTCTTCAGCGTTCTCACCCAAAAAATTTCTGTCCCTGTATATCCATCTGACGCACACACCATTGTCGCGGGCATTATAGATTCCGCAAACTGGAAGAAAGTGAATTACACGGAAAAGACTGTCAGAAAGACCACTGAAAAATCCTCATTGGAAGGGTTGCCGTTCTGGAACGCTCTCATAGCCGAAACAATGCTCGAAAACAAGGTCTATACAATCCTCACGGAAAACACTAAACACTTCCAATCCGAACACATAAAAGCCATCAATCCGTTCAGGCAGTCCGACCGGAACAGGGACATAACGGAATTCTTTGGAGTACTGAAAGACAGCGATTGGAAGGGCAAGGAAAAAAGGATGGTAGAGTTCAGGAAGTCCTTCGAGGAGCGACTGAAACCACGCAACCGGCCACAGGAACCTTTTTAAAGCTTCAGCCGGAAGATTACTAGAATTGGCGTAAAAGGAAGGGTCAGTTTATGACACTTTTCTTTTTCGTCAACGTTTTTCTTTTCGTGTCAAACGAAAAGGAAAAGATTGGCACACTGCATCTCGAGTAAATCCTCTCAGGATGTAAATGCACAAAAAGTCCTTTTTTTAGAGGTTTTTTGGCATTAAGAAGGTATTCTGCCGGCGCAAAATTGGTGAGCAGGCTCCGGCAGTGGTATTGAATTGACCTTATTGCCGTGGGCCGATTTCGTATCGCGTTAACTGGGGTAAAGCTATATGTCGGCGCACAAGCCAAGGTCGGGAAGTCTCGCGTATTACCCGCGCGTGAGGGCAGCGAGGCACATGGCGAATTTTTACACGTTCCCTGAAACAACGCTCAAAATGCTCAAGGAAGCGCGTCCACTCAATTTTATCGGCTATAAGGCGGGCATGCTCACTGTCTTCGGGAAGAATGCGCACGACAAGAGCCACTCATTCGGCCAGGAAACGGCAATCCCGGCAACAGTGATTGAGTGCCCGCCTGTAAAGGTCATTGGCGTGAGGGCATACATAAAGGACGCCTATGGCATGCACGCGCTCGGCGAGGTCACAATTGACAAGCCTGACAGGAATCTCAGGAGGAAGATAAAGGCTTTCAAGATGAAAGGGAAAGCGCACGGCAAGGCCAAGGCGGAGGGCGCCAAGGAACACAAAGACAAAAACGCCAAGGGGCGCCCCGACGAGGGCAAGGCGTATTCTACTTTTGAGGGCCTGGAAAAGGACAGGGGAAAATTTGCCGAGGTTGTGCTGATTGTGCAGACGCAGCCCGGCCTGACAGGCATCGGCAAGAAGAAGGCCGATGTAGCAGAGCTGCACCTTTCGGGAAATGCGGAGAGGCAGCTGGCTTACGCAAAGGAAAAGCTCGGGAAGGAACTGAGGGTCTCAGAGGTATTCGAGCAGGGGCAGTTTGTTGATGTGAAGGCTGTGGACAAGGGTAAGGGCTTCCAAGGTGTTGTGAAGAGGTTCGGCGTGAAAATCCACAGGCCGAAGGCGAAGAAGAGGAGGTATGTGGGAAGCATAGGGCCATGGCACCCGCCGCTGGTGCAGTGGACTGTCGCCATGGCCGGCCAGATGGGTTACCAGACGAGAACAGAGTACAACAAGAGGGTGCTCCTCCTCTATGGGGCGGCAAACTCAGGAGCAGTGAACCCAGCAGGCGGATTCCAGCATTACGGCTTGGTGAAGAACGATTTCATCGCTGTGCATGGCTCTGTTCCGGGAGCACCGAAGAGGCCGGTTGCGCTGCGCATTCCCACGAGGATGCACGACGAGCACAAGGCGAAATTCGCTGACATAAAGCTGCCATCAGCGTTCATGCAGCCGGCGGAAAGGGCCGGGACAAAAGGCCTAAGCAAAGGGGATAATGCCCAAGGCACAGTTACGGCAGCTTCGGGCGGAGCAAGTTCAAGTGAGGGTCGTGCTGGTGCAGGGCCAAGCCAATCCGCCGCAGCGCAGAAGGTGACGGCATGAACTGGACAGGCCATGGTTGCACAATAAAGGAAAAGGCCGGGGCAAAGGCGGTGATGCTGTGAAAGCAGCTGTTTTGTCCCTTGAGGGCAGGAAGATTTCGGAAATAGACCTCCCGCAGCAGTTCTCGGCGCAGGTAGACAGGGAGCTTATCAAGCGGGCTGTGCTCGCGATACAGTCCGCGAAGGTCCAGACAAAGTCCAATTATCTCATGGCGGGAAGGGACAACACTTCGATTTACGTCGGCGCGAGAGGAAAGCCCGCTACGATGAGGGGCATCAACGTCGAGAAGGCGAGGAAGCCGAGGCTGAAGAACAGGAGGTTCCTGATTTCAGGACAAGTGGCCGGAATCCCGGGAGTCGTGGGCGGACCAAAGGCGCACCCGCCGAAAACAGAGAAGGTGTGGGAGGAAAAAATCAACAGGAAGGAAAAGAGGCTCGCGACAAACTCGGCCATTGCCGCGACTGCGGATGCCGAGCTCGTGAAGGCAAGGGGGCACATTGTTCCGCAGGGGGTTTCATTTCCGATTGTGGTCGAGTCAAAGCTGGAAGGCCTCGCGAAGACAAAGGATGTTGTCTCGGCGCTTGGCAAAATAGGTGTCTTCGCGGACGTCGAGAGGGTGAAGGCAAAGAATAGGGTGCGCGCGGGAAAAGGAAAGAGAAGGGGCAGGAAGCACAAGAAAGGCAGGAGCGTGCTCATAGTGGCCGCTGAAACCGGGAAAATTTACAGTGGCGCGAGAAACCTCGCAGGAGTGGATGTGGTGAGCGCGCAGAACGTGAACGCCTGCGTGCTCGCACCCGGAGCGCTGCCGGGAAGGCTCACTCTCTGGACAGAGGGCGCGATAAAGGAACTCGGGAAGGCTAAAGAGGCGGCCTGGGTAAGGCCAAGCGCGGCAAAAGAAAATGCCGCGTCAGGAGAGGAAAAGGACGCCATGAATGGAAAGGAAAAAGAAACGGCGAAGGCGAAAGGCAGCGCGAACGAAGTGAGCAAGGTCAATGGAGTCCAGATAGGGACGAAGATTGAGCACCTCGCCAACATGGCGGAGCAGGCTCTACCGAGCAGCAGCGAGGTAGTGCGCCTTACTGCCGATAGGCTCGCCGGAGGCGACGCCCTCCCGAGGAGTTTCTCTGACGCCACAGGCTTGCGGCACGGAGGTGTCCGATGATGGCGATGTTGAAGAAGAAAACCAAGGCAGCGGAAAAGAAGGCCACAAAGATGGATGTGAAGGCCGGCAGGGAGAAGGAGAAGAGCCGCGAGGCACATATGGGAAAGGTAGGCGCGAAGGAAAAGCGCATTCACGCAAAAGGCGCGGGGCAGCCTAGGCCTGAGCTGGCGAGGCGGGAAAACATCGGTTCGCCTAGCGAGCCAAAGGGACTCGCAAGTTCAACCGCAGGCCATACAAGTCTTACTACGTCGGGCGAAGCAAAGTCTGCCATAGGCAGGGCTGGTCTGGCGGCGGAGCGAAGCCAGGCCGACAGCAGGTCATCGCTCCTTTCCGAGGAACATGCCCGAACGGCTGACCTTTCCGCTGCGATACAGCCTGAAAAAATGAGCGAGAAGGAGCTAGAGGCTGCGGTGGTAGAGCTCGACATACTCAAGTACCCGCTTGTCACTGAAAAGGCGGTGAACATGATAGACGCGGAGAACAAGCTCACATTTGTGGTCGGAGGCAATGCGAGCAAACCGGACGTGAAGAGGGCAGTCGAGGATCTCTACAAGGTCAAGGTCACAGGAGTTAACATCATCCGGGACATGAAGGCAAGGAAACGAGCAATAGTAACGCTTGACAGGAAATTCAAGGCAGCGGACGTGGCGACGAAATTGGGAGTGATTTAAGTCATCGGCCGAATGCAATGAAGTTTTTAATGTTTGGGAATGGATGAATGGTGTTGTGATTTCATGGGGCGAAGGCTGATAACACAAAAGCGGGGAAAGGGCGGCCCAGTCTGGACAGCGACAACGCGCGGCGCGGCGGTCAGCAGCTACGCGGACTACTACGCGACAGAGGGCAGGACAATCGGCGGGGAAGTTGTTGAGCTCATCAACGACCCGGCACGCTCGGCGGTCATTGCGAGGATAGTGCTCGACAATGGCGTGCAGGAGGACATAATTGCCGCTGAAGGGATTCATGTCGGGCAGAGGGTACAGCAAGGGGACGAGGCTGGGACAGAGATAGGGAACATCAAGACACTTATGAACTGCCCCGAAGGGTGCCCAGTGTTCAACATAGAAAAGAACCCCGGCGACGGGGGCAACCTCGTGCGCAGCTCGGGAATGTACGCGCTCATACTCACCAAGGAAAAGGACATTGTTTACGTCAAAATGCCTTCGGGAAACATCGTGCAGCTCAGGCCTGAGTCCCGCGCGACCATAGGGGTTGTGGGCGCAGGGGGTAGGAAGGATAAGCCGTTCGTGAAGGCGGGGAAGGGATACTGGGCAATGAGGGCGAGGCACAAGAAGTACCCGATTGTGAGGGCTATCGCGAAGAACGCGCTCAACCACCCGTTCGGAGGCGCGAACCACCACCCCGGAAAATCGAAGTCAACCTCGAGGAACGCCCCGCCCGGAAGGAAAGTTGGGGACATTGCATCAAGCAGGACAGGGAGGCGCAAAAAGAATTAAAGTAAAAAACAAAACCGACAAAAGGCCCTGACGGCTCGGGGCGATTTTGGTGTGTGGTGAAAAAAAGTTGGTGTGAAAAATGGCGAGAAAGGAATTCACTTTCAGGGGAAAAACCCTCGAGGAGCTCGGGAGGATGAGCCTGCAGGACTTTGCAAAGCTCTGCACCTCAAGGGCAAGGAGGAGCCTGCGCAAGTACGCCCAACAGGAACCGTTCCAGCACTTCCTCGCGAAAGTGAAGAAGGCAAAGGAAGCCATGAAGGCTGGAAAGCAACCCAAACCGGTGAGGACCCACGGCAGGGACTTCATTGTGGCGCCACAGATGCTCGGCGTGCAGGTGGCTGTTTACCATGGCAAGGAGTTCATGCAGTTCGAGGTAAAGGACAGGATGCTCGGCCATTACCTAGGCGAGTTCGTCCTCACGAGAAAGAGGCTCATTCACGGAAAGGCAGGGATAGGCGCGACAAGGAGTTCCACAGCGATAACCGAAAGATAAAAGGGACGATACGCATGGTTAAGAAGGTTTATCAAATCCAGAAAATCCGCCCGAAGAAAACGGCGAAGGCCATGGCGAAGAACGCGCCAATCTCGCTCAAGTACAGCGTGGAGATAATCAAGAACATCAAGGGCCAGAGGCTCGACCGCGCGCTCGGCTTCCTGCAGAGG
>SBBR01000081.1 GCA_005239615.1 archaeon | reverse complement strand
GGTTACGTTTCTCATGGATTTATCACCCTAGAGAACGTAACCTTCATTTCCTCAAAAAAGCCTTCTTAAAAATCAGCAGAAACTGGCGAAGTCAGGTTTTAGGCTATGCTCGCCATTACACATTTTCATGTCGGGTTTCTTCTTCAAGCAGGAACCGCCACAGAGGCATTGCTTTCAATCAGCCCTTTTCCCACGACCTGTCCTTGGTCACGAGCATTGCCTTTTCCGCGCCGAATTTTTCCATGAACGTCCTGAGTAGTTTGTCATCGTCCTTTCCGTGCTTGACTTCTACCGGGACTGGTTTTTTTGTGGTAATCTTTTATCACAAAGTCCACTTCGAACGAGTTGCGGTAGTAATACTGCGCCCCTATCTTCGCCGCGACAACGGTTTCAAAGATTTTTTCCATTTTTTGGTCGGAGGGGAAGTCCTCCATGAGCGCAAAGCAAAGCCCAGTGCTTGACGGGTAGATTTTTTTGTCTTTGCGTGAAGACAGCAGCATATTTAGGCGCAGGTTGCGCACTTCCCTGACAAGCAGACTGGTCTTGAGGTATTCTATGTAATTTACAACCGTTTCCTTGTTCCTCGAGAGGTCCTTTGAAAGCCTCTCCACGCTTACAACCATCCCGGGTTCCATGATGAAAAGCTCGAGCAGGGTTTTGAGCAGCTCCACCTCCCGTACTTTGAATTCTTCCGGTATGTCCCTGTAGATTATTTTTTTCAACCACGGCATTTTTGACGTAATTCCTTATAGTTTGCGCGTCCTCTTCGAACGTTATCTCCGGAAAGCCGCCTTTTGGAAGGTAATCCGCAAAAGTATTGTCATTTCCTTTTGCATTATTTGGTGGTTCACGTGAAATTTCCGGCGCGCTTTCCTTTCCATTCAAGGAATTCGGCAAAGGAGAGCGGGTTTACCCGCAAATCCAACATCCTTCCTGCAAGGCTTTCGGCGGATTTTTTTCGTAGGGTTATTGCGGCAGAGCCTGAGAGGAATATTTTGATGTTGGGGTTGAGGTCGTAAGGGATTTTTATTTTGTTTACCCAGTCATCCTATTTTTGTATCTCGTCGAAAAATGCGAAAACCCTCCCACTGTCGATGATTCTTTTTTGGAGGACGTTTTCCTCGAATGAGGATACCACTTCGCGGATAAGCGCTTTCTTCTCGTCAAAAGAGAAATAAAGTATGTTCTTGCCGGGGGTACCGTTCTTGAGCAGGTGGGCTATCATCTGGTAAAATGTTGTTGTCTTCCCTACCCTGCGCAAACCATAGAGCAAAATTATGAAACGGTTCTTCAGGTTTTTCTCAAGCTCGGTAAAAGCGTGTCTTTTCCGTTTTTCCATGAACCTTTCCGGATTAGCATAGTATACTATACGAATATTTAACTTATTAGTATAGTTATAGTACGATTTGCTAATGTGCCAATATTATTCGTCATAAGTCGTAAATTTGCTTATCTCCCCTCGCAGGTTCTTCCCAATAAGCTCTTTCGCCTGCTCCGGCTTGTAGTTGCCGAGCAGCCACGCGAGCTTCACGAACGCCGTGTCGGTGAGCATATCCTCACCCGAAATCACTCCGAGGTTCACAAGGTCGGTTGCCTTGTCGTACACGTGCATATGCACCCTTCCGTAAACGGTGTTAGTGGTCATGACCACGACGCATCCTGATTTGATGAGCTTGCGGAGCGCGGGGAAGATTTTTTCGTGGATTTTCGTGTACTGGTTCGGGTTGTGGCCGGGCGCTTGACCAAGCCCTGTGCCTTCAATCACAAGCCCCTTGTACTTTTGCTTGTGGTAGAATTCGAACTGTTCGGGGAACATGTTTATGTGCGCCTTGAGTATTGCGACCTTGTCCTCGAATTTCGGGCGCAGGGAGATTTTGGCATTTTTGTCGTTGTTCTTCCTCGCATAATCATTCTTCAGGAATCCCACATGCCAGGTCCCATAATCCACCAGGGCAATCGGCGTGTCGTTCACGGCCCTGAACGCGTCCCTCCGCGATGAGTGGAGTTTTTTTGTCTTGCACGCAGGGAAAATAGCGCACTTGTCATCCGAGCTGGAGTTGTGCATGCAGAGGCCCACCCCAGCAAAGTCCGTCTTGGTGATGAAATGTGCCGCGCAGGTTAGGTTCATCGCTGCGTCCGTGCTCGGCCTGTCACTGCTCCTCTGCGCCCCAACGAAAATGACCGGTATGGGGCATTGCTCCAGCGCGAATGCCAGCGCGGCAGTCGCCACGGCGATGTTGTCAGTGCCCATTCCCACTATCACGCCTGCGGCACCGCCCTCGTATTCCTTCTTCACGGCATTTGCAATCACTTCAATGTGCTTGAATCGAAGGTCGTCACTCCACATGTTGGCGAGGAGGCGCGAGGAGAAGTTCCCTATCTTGAGCATCTCCGGAAACATTGCGAGGAAGTCCTCGGGCTCGAATGTCGTGAACACTGCCCCGCTCCTGTAGTCCACCCTGCTCGCGATTGTCCCGCCGGTGTGGAGGATGGAGATTCTCGGCAGGCTCTCGTCCTGCTGGATTGCTTTCTTGTGCGCCTTTCCAAATGCCTTCTTCGCGCCCTCAAGCTTTTCCACCCTAATTTTCCCGGAAACCCTAATCCCGACGTTGTAGCCAGAGCCGAGCTTGAGCCTGAGAACCCCATTGTTCTTTGGAGAGCCTGGCAGCAAGCTTCCCGTGAGTTCCCTCTTCCCGTCCTTTACCCTCACAGGCTGCCCCACTGCAAGGCCGCGCTTTTTCATGAATCTTTCCGCATCCATTCTCTCACGTTTCCCTAGTCTACGAAGTTTGCTGTCAATTTTCCCGCGCCGGTTTCCCGTTCTCCAGCGGGCTTATCTCGCCCGCAAAGCTCTTCTGCATAATCCTCTTGACTTCGTCGTAATCCTTTGTCTGGCTGAGCACCCACATGAGCTTCACGTAGGCTGCCTCGGTGAGCATGTCATAAACAGGAATGGCCTTGAGGCCTTTAAGCCTCGAGCCGATTTCCGCTGCATAAATGTGCTTCCAGTACGCGCCGAGGGCACAGTCGCTCGTCACCACAACCGGTACGTTTTTCATGTTGGCATGCCTTATCCCTTCCTTCAGGTGTGTGTCGAGGAGCGGGAGGTTCCCGAGGCCGAACCCTTCCAGTACGAGCCCTGTTATCGGGTAGTCCACGAGGTGTATTATCCTCCTGCCGTCAAAACCTGGGTAGACCTTGAGTGTCGCAACTTCCGTGTCGAGCGAATTGTAGAGCATGGGCTTCCTCACCGCCCTTTTCCGGTATGGCGCGTACATCTCTATGAAGTTCTGTATCCTGCCGAGCGGCCATTCGAAGCTCATGAAGCCCTTGAACTCTGAGGCGTTGACCTTCTTGGCGCGGGTAGCTCTCATTATCACGCCATCAAACACAATGATGGTTTCGGCGATGTCGCTTTTTCCCGCCACTGTTATCGCGTCCGCTAGGTTTGTTGCCGCGTCCGAGCTCGGCTGGGCTGGGTCGACTTGGCTGCCTGTGAAGACTATAGGTATATTGTTGTCTTGTATGAGGAATGAAACTGCAGAGGCTGCGTATTGCATAGTGTCCGTGCCCATCGTCACCACGATGCCGTCGAACTCGCCCATCTTGTAGTAAATGTAGTTAGACAGCGTTAGCCAGTGTTCAGGCTTCATGTCGGAGCTGTCCATCCTGAAAAGGTTCGCGGTCTTTATATCGAACTTCTCGCCTATTTCCGGGAGCAACCTCACAAGCTCCCCGCCCTGAATCTCACCGAACTTCCACTTGCCGCCCACGGGTCTCGCGCTGATTGCGCCACCCGTTCCTATCACTAGTACCTTCGGCTTTTTCACCGCCATAGCAGTAACCTTCCAAAGGTCTTTTTTTATTAGTTTCTAGGGGCACAATTATTGTGTTTATGGCTACTTGGGCGTTTTGCCGGGTCACTCATGTTGGGTTGTGGTTATGCTTTTACAGGAGCACCTGAAGGAGAACGGCGTGGAAGCCGGAATGTCCAAAATAATGCTGCTCCTCTCCGAGAAGAGCCGCTTGGTGCAAAAGGCCTTCTACACGCACAGCGGCGTCGCTTCCACAAAGAACATCCACGGGGAGACCCAGATGGAGCTAGACACCTACTCCGACATGGTTTTCATGAAGGCGATGGAAAAATCCCGATTGGTGAAGACTGTTGCATCAGAAGAGCAGGACGAGATTGTCGAGATAAAGAAGGCAAAGGGCAGCTATGGTGTGACCCTCGACCCCCTTGATGGTAGTTCGCTCATAAAAACCAACCTCGCCGTCGGCACAATCGCGGGTTTCTTCAACGAAGGGGATGTGATGGAAAAGGGTTTGCGGATGGACGGCGCTATGTACATACTGTATGGCCCCATCACCTCATTGGTGTACACAGCAAAGAAAGGGGTGCACGAGTTCGTGCTCAGCCCGAAGGGAAAATTCGTGCTGAAGCGCGAGAACATACAAATGCCTGAAGGCAAAATTTACTGTCCCGGCGGGCTGCGCGGAGAGTGGACAGAATCCCACAAGAAATTCATCGAGGACCTAGAGCAGCAGGGCTACAAGCTGCGCTTCTCAGGCGGCTTCGTTCCTGATTTCCAGCAAATCCTCACGTATGGTGGCCTCTTCACCTATCCAGCATTGAACAATGCGCCACAGGGCAAGCTCCGCCTCATTTTCGAGGCCAACCCAATGGCGCTCATCGCAGAGCAGGCTGGCGGGCATGGCACGAACGGTGTGCAGAACCTTCGCGACATCAAGCCCGAAAGCCTCTCCCAACGCACCCCGCTCTACCTGGGTGGGAAAAAGGAGATTGAGCTAATGAGGAAATATTTGGGCGAGCAGTAATTCAGAAAAATCAGTCTACGCTTATTAATAAGTTCAAACTTATTATTTTAAATTATGCTGCTACTATTTTAGTTGCCGGTTTGCATGTCTGATGTTGCGATAGTCACGGTAAGCGAGAGGGGCCAGCTCGTCCTCCCGAAGAAAACAAGGGAAAAACTTGGGTTTGTGAGGGGCGTCAGGCTCATGATGGTGGAGGAAAAGGGTAGGGTAACATTTTCCAAGCTCGATGACATCATAAAAGCCGGCGCAATAACCGAAGGGCTCGAAACATTCATTGCTTCAGAAAAGACCTTAAGGAAGGAGTGGGGCTACAAAGGGGATGATGTCTGGGATGAGCTATAAACAGAGGGACATTGTCCTGCTACCGTTTCCCTACACTGACCTGAGCTCCTCAAAGAAGCGACCAGCAATGGTTGTATCGAGCAATGTGTTCAACAGCGCCTCCGGGGACGTTGTGTGCTGCCTCATAACCACGAACCCGAATGAAGACAGATTCACGGTAAAACTTTCAAATTCAGATGTCGAGGATGGGGTGCTGCATTATGAGAGCATTCTCAAGCCTTACCGGATTTTTACAGTGGACAAAAAAATTGTGCTGAAAAAACTTTGTTCCCTGAAAAAGCAAAGGTTCGGCAAGGTTATGGAAAAGCTTAGGTCGCTGTTTGCGGGGGCAAGCTAGTTCTTTTCCATCTAGTACGAGAACCAGTTGATTGAGTGCTCCTGCATCGTGAAAATGTCCTCGTTTATAATATCCTGCGAGAACTTCTCATTTAACTGCCCCAGGACTTTACGCAGCTCTTTCATGTCCTCCACCGCGAACTCCACCGCGAGTCATACTTTCCAAGAGTGACTGTGACGAAGGTGGATTTGGGATTCTGCGCCCACGAACCCAATTAGCTTATTGGTCACTGAATGGTTATTTAGCGAAAAGTCTACCTGCACCAATTGGGTCCCAAGCCTCTCAAAATCCAGGTCAATCACTTCTATC
>SBBR01000066.1 GCA_005239615.1 archaeon | reverse complement strand
TTCGAGAGCCTCGGGAAAGCAAGGGAGGAATTCAATGGATAACTTATTGCCTATTACGCCATTTTGGGGCAGCGAGGCCTTGGCTCTGGCAGCCTATGCCTTAATGGAACAGTTTATACATGATACCTGAATAATTGAATAGCATTTTCCATTGTTTGGCCTTTTATAGGGTGGTCAATTTGAAAGAAAAAATTTCGATTATAATACCAGCCTATAACGAGGAAAAGCTCCTGCTTAACACGCTCTTGGATTATTTTTCTTATTTCAAAAAAAATTTTCATGCCTTTGAAATGATTGTTGTAACGAACAACTGCTCTGATTCTACCCCGATGTTAGCAGCTAGATTCGCTTTGTCAAGGAAGAATGTAAAGCACATTGATTTCCCTGCTTATACTGGAAAGGGTGGCGCGGTGATGGCCGGTATCAGGGAGTCTTCCGGTGCAATCGTTTGTTTTGTGGATGCGGATAACTCAACGCGCCCGGCAGAGCTTGCAAAACTAATACTAGAAACTAGGAACGGGTTTGAGGTAGTGATAGGCTCCAGGGCCACCCAAGGCTCTGTTTTGGTGCCATCCCAACCCATTCTTAGGCGCCTCCTGGGCTTGATGTTTAGCATGATTACAAACCTCCTTTTTGGCTTGGGAATACACGACACGCAATGCGGCGCAAAAGTCTTCTCGCGCAAGGCAGTGAACGCAATCCTCGGCCAGAATATAAGGAAAGGGTTTGAATTTGACGTACAGCTACTATGGATAGCTAAGAAGAATAACATGAGCATAAAAGAGAAAGGGATTTCCTGGTCAAACAATGAAGAATCAAAAGTGAGGCTCCTTGACCCCTTAAAAATGCTCGTGAGCCTCCTCGCCCTTCGGTTCAAAGGTGAATAGCGGCTTTTCCTTGTAATCCAAAAGTGTAATTGCGCTCTTTGCGAAGCTGTCCTCTTTCTTTCAAAAGGTTTGGCAATGAACTATCCAATGTTTTTTCTTCAGCCAAAACCTTTGTCGCCCTTTTTGCTTTTCTTTTCCAGAGAAAAAAGCTGTTTTCCATATTCTCAAAATTTGTCGACCGCCACTCTATAAAAAACATTGTAATAACCTCACTACTATGGAATCCGCCATCCAAGTAAAGAAGGTCAAAATCGATTACAAGCGCTTTGAAGAAGGTTTCCATGAGGACATGCTTAGTTCCCCAAACCCGGTAAGGAAATGGTTCCATAATTCAAAAAACGAGCTTGTGTTACACACCCTGAAAAAATACTCTGCACAAAACAGCACAATCGTTGACCTTGGGTGCGGAACAGTGAACTGGAACACGGAAATGATTCCAGTAATTGGCATTGACCTCAATAAAAACATGCTCCAGAAAGCAGCGAGGGAAGGAAGGCTCTCTTCATTTAAGGTCGCACCTGTGGAGCGCACCGGCCTTGAAAGCGGCATGGCTGATATAGTGGTTATTTCAGAAGTGCTTGAGCACATCACGGCATATGGCAAGGCAATCATGGAAATAAGGCGCATACTGAAGCCGGGAGGGATTTGCATATCGACAGTGCCATATGACACCACCCTAAGCATGTGGAAACCGCTCTTCGCACTTCAATGCTTCCTGCACGGCACGATACTCGGCAATGAATACTTCAAGAACGAGGCAGGCCATGTCAATCATTTCTCCCCGCAAACAATAGCACGGGCATTTTCCAGAGCCAACTTCCAGGTCGTGGAACAGTTCGACAACATTAGATTCACAATATTTACTGTCTCAAGAAAAAAGTGAGCAAATGCCGAAAACATGGAGTGCCGCTGCACTATTCATTCTTTGGGTGTCCATAACAATTATTGCAAGCCTTTGGGTAGGCCAGGTTGCGCTTGTGCCGATTCCCATTCTCGTGGCATCACTCATCGCCGCATGCATCCTACTTAAAAAATTCCCGGTGGCTGTCAATACCCCGATGTTCGTCAAGTTCATTTTCATTGCAGTGCTCTTTCTGAGTGCATACCCGCTCCTTTTCCTGCATCCATTCTTTCCAGCCAGCGCAGACGTACTTCATGTAACCAATGTCCGCATACTCGGCGAGAAGATACCAGACACTTATGCGCCATACACAAGCCTGAAATTCACTTACCAAATTGGGTTCGCGCTCTTCTCCAACGCGGTCTCGGAAGCCCTTTTTTTCCTACCTGATTACCAAGTTGTGTGGTTCCTTGGGGCGCTCTTCTCAGGGCTCATAGTACTCTTCACCTATTGGGTTGTGAAAGAGAGTGGAGGGAATGAAAAGGCTGCGCTTGTTTCTGCGGCACTTTTGATAGGCACAAAATTCATTTTCCAGAACTTCTATTATGGCGTTTATCCGCTTGTCGCTAGTTTTGCGCTCCTTCTGGCCTCACTGCTGCTTTATGAGAAAAAGAGCCCGCTTCTCTTCATTGTTTTTCCCGCAACCATTGCAACCCACCCTTTCAGCGGCATGATACTTGCTGGCTTCCTTCTCGCAAAAACGGTTTCCACGCGCACGTACAAATTCTCCCTCCCACTTTTCGCCTCTGTAGTGCTAGTGTTCCCCTCACTTTTGCGCACATATGCAACCCTCTTCACTAACACTTTCGCACAATCGTTTTTGTTCCGTCCTGAAGATCTTTTAATGGCGGCATTCGCAACGCCTTTCTGGTTCGGGGTAATGCCATTCATGCTCCTCGTGCTTTCTGCCTTATCCATGCTCCATGAGAATAAAAGAGTTGGTTCTCTCTGGCTCGTTTTTTCGGCTGCATCCTTTCTTGCATATTTGCTTTTGGTCTCGATAGGGCTACAGCACAGCGACAAATTCTTCTTCGCCTTCAGCATCTTTGCGGTGCTGTATGCCGGCCTTTTCTTCATAACCAAGACATGGCGGGTTTTGGAAGAGAGATACCAGCGCATAAACCCATTCGCAATCGCGTTTGCCGTCATTCTGCTTGTTTCCATTGCGGGCTTTTTCCTGTCATCAGACCTCACGAAAGCGCGTGCAGGGACAAAATCAAATGTTGCAGAGCAGGAATTCGCGGTTGCGTTCAGGGAGTTTGACCCTAAACTTGAGCTCACGATTTTCCTGAATCGGCGCGAGGAGGGCAAAGTTGATACTCATGCCGGATGGCTTGCGGCGATCTCCAACAAAATACCATATGATATCCGGACAAGCCATTTCATACCGGATTCTGAGATACAAGTTGTTGCAGGCAGCGGGTGGCAGGAAGTTCTCGAAAGGCAAGAAGTGCAGTTGCGCATAGCGCAAGGGTGCATAGAGTGCATGCTCAAAAGTGGGGCAAAATATCTTGTAGTTAATCGGCAATACTTCAAGAAGGAATACGGCTTTCAGCAGGTGTTTGCCCACGGCGACTTCATCGTATACAAAATACGCTGACTGCTGAATCTGCTGTGTTGTATTTGTACCAACTTCATTAAAAACGTTGGGCGGCAAAAACCTTGTGTCTAGTGCCAATAATATTATCTGCGTTAAATGTAGGCCTGTTCGCAGAGAGTGCGTTTCGGGTGGAGAACGTTTTTTAATCCCTTGACCGTAAGTGGTAGCTATGAAACTCGTGGTAACCATCCCAGCCTTCAACGAGGAGAAAACAATTGGCAAGGTAATCGCTGAAATACCGAAAAAAATTAAGGGCATTGATAAGGTTGAGGTGATTGTCATTGACGATGGCTCCATAGATGGCACTGCCAAAGAAGCTGTAGATGCAGGTGCAACGGTCGTCAGGAACGGCATTAACTGCGGGCTTGCTTACTCATTTTCTCGTGGATTGGATACATCACTGGCCGCTGGGGCGGACATAATAGTCAACACCGATGCGGATTTCCAGTACAACCAGGCACAAATACCACTGCTTATCTCCCCCATACTTGCAGGTGACTCAGAGATAGTCCTCGGCTCCCGGTTTGGCGGACCGATAGAACATATGCCCTTCCAGAAAAAAGTCGGGAACATTCTTGTGTCTTTCCTCATGAGGGTTCTCACTGGGCTCTCATTGACTGACACCCAAACAGGCTTCAGGGCTTTTTCACGCGAAGCCGCGCTGAGACTAACCGTTTTTTCGGATTACACCTATACACAGGAAACAATCCTTGTGGCGCATGAAAAGAAAATACCAATAAGTGAGGTGCAGGTGGAATTCAGGAAGAGGGAGGGGAAATCCAGATTGATTTCGAACATATTTGTTTACGCCAAAAAAGTTGGTTTCACGATAATAGAAACTTATATAAACTACAAGCCATTCAAGATTTTTTTTTCAGCCGGCTTCATGCTGTTGGCACTGGGTGTGCTTGTTGGCACCAGAGTGCTTGGCCATTACTTAAAGACGGGTGGTGTTTCACCTTACCTTCCAAGTGCGGTGCTTTCTGCCCTCTTGCTGATATTCGGTTTTCAGGTCCTGGTAACTGGCATAATAGCTGAATTGATAAAGAGGGGCAGGAAGGTTCAGGAAGAGGCGCTCTACCATTTAAGGAAGGCGCATTACGCGAAATGACTGCTTGTGATACGGATGAAGCCTGGGAAAAAAATCGTGGCTCTCATAGGCGTACTGCTGTTTGCGGTAATACTTGCCAGTGTTGACCTGTCAAAAGTCATTGCGATACTTTTCGGCATCAGTTTGCCTCTATATTTTTTTTCCATGCTGGTCCTTTGCATTATGGTGATTTTCAAGGGTCTGAAATGGAAACTGGTTTTAAAGAGCCAGGGAAAAGAACTGCCGTTAGAAGAGGCCACAAGAATATATCTGATTGGCTTGTTTATTAGCAACATTACACCGGGTAAAATAGGGGATTTTGCCAAGTCCTTTTACCTCAAGGATAGGGTCGGGCTCACCACAGGAATAGCGTCTATAATACTTGACCGGCTCATGGATGTCGGCATTCTTGTGGGCTTTGCCGCTGTTGCCAGCATCTCATTCATTTACCTGTACAATGTCACGGTTATTCCCATTAGCATTGTCCTGCTTCTTTCCCTTGCCTTTGCCCTTGCTGTGATCTTCCTCTTCAGGGAAAAGTATGTCAAGATGTTATTGCGCCCCGTGTTCAAGCTGGTCGTTCCAGAAAGGCATCGCACCGGGATTTCCGTTGGCTTTTCCGAGGTCTTTGCTTCAGTCAAGTCAATCAGAGCCAGGCCGCTCATTTTCTTTTTCTCATTGGCGTTGGGGTGTGTGATATGGCTGCTCAGCGCACTTTTCCTTTACTTGCTTTCAACAGCCCTTTCAATAGGCGTCCCGATTGGGGTAATTCTGCTCGCATTCCCTCTTATGTCCCTTGCTGACCTCCTCCCTATAAGTTTCTCCGGCATAGGCACTAGGGAGGCTGTGCTTATCTTCATTTTTTCATTATTCTCTATAAGCCCAGAGAGCGCTGTCGCGTTATCCACACTGGTTTTCTTCTCTGGCTACGTGCCCGTCTCATTCATTGGGATGCTGCTCTTCGCTTCGCGGCCCATAAGCCTGGATTTCGGGTGACTTCTGTCCCTCATGCCAATTGCTTTGGCATTTGTGAACCGCCGGCATCAAGGCCAAGGCAGGGCCAATCTTGGTCATAGCCTTTGTCGGTTCCGGCATTTCTGTAAAAGTTTTTAAACAAAGCGTGGTGAACATCTATCGGGCATTTCGATGGGCAGGCTGTTACTTTACTCGTTTTTCATCTTCCTTGCAGGCGCCTTCCTGTATTCGCTTTTTTTTCTCAATTGGTTTTTGACTTTGCTCGTTCACTCCGGCCTTCAAATTGATTTTTTGTTAGATGCGGCAAATTGGCTTTTCCTTTTGGCCTTGTTTCTTGCAGGCGTGGAATTCGCAATGCACGGGCTTTCCGGGAGACAAAGGGTTGTTAGATCCGAGCCAGTAACCAACCAGAGAGTTAGTGTGGGAATGACCGCTTACAATGATGAACTCTCAATAGGTGGGGCAGTAAAGGAATTCAAACATCTAAAAGAGGTTGCCAGCATAGTGGTCATTGACAATAACTCTGTTGACAGCACAGCCAAGGTCGCGGCGAGGGCCGGCGCGCGCGTTGTCAGAGAGTATGTACAAGGCTATGGTGCAGCGTGCATCAGAGCGCTCAAGGAAGCGAGGAAAAATGGTAACCTTGTCTGCCTTGTAGAGGGCGACCAGACGTTTGTTGCTTCCGACCTGAAAAAGCTCATTGCTTACATAGAGAACGTTGACATGGTTTTCGGCACGAGAACTACAATGGAGATTGTCGAGCCTGATTCACAGGTAACGCCATTCATTCACATTGGCAACGTTTTTGTCGCGAAACTCATACAAATCAGGCATTGGGGGAAACTTAGGGTAACAGACTGTGGCTGTACCTATAGGCTAGTAAGGCCAGAGGCTCTCGATAAGATTATTGGGGAATTGAGCGTAACCGGCAGCCATTTCCTCCCTCACATGCTCACCATTGCTCTAAAGCATGACCTCAAGGTGATAGAATGCCCAATTATGTTCCGCAAGCGGGTGGGGGCGAGCAAGGTTGTCGGTTCCGACTTCTTTAAGGGCCTTGCCAATGGCATCCAGATGATCTGGACAATCCTTTCTTCCTGATTTGGTGATTGCTTGAAGTGCTGTGTGTGCGGTTCTAGGCAAGCGTCTTTTTTCTTGTCGTGCCAGGACCACGAGTTCAGGGAAAAGCGTGTTGAACTTTCCCGTTGTGGGAATTGTGGGCATGTGTTTGTCTGGCCGAGGCCACAGCAGCGAGAACTGTCCACCTATTACGCGGGCAATTACTATGAGAAACCAGGTTTGGTTTTTGGTGCGATTCAGGCCCTGAGGAAAAACCGTTTTTCCGGCCTCTCCATCGGTACGGTACTGGACATTGGCTGTGGTTCAGGCACTTTTTTGCGCGGAATGAACTCAGTTGGCTGGAAATGCTTTGGCACGGAAGTGTCAGAGGCCTCCAAAAAATTCACCAAAAGCCTGAAAATGCAGGGCATAAAAATAAGTTATGGCGACCCCACAGAAATAAAGTGCCGTGCAGAATCGTTCGACCTTGTCACTTTCTGGCACGTGCTAGAACACCTTGGCAATCCGGAAAGGTATCTCAAGCACTCAAGGCGGATCCTGAAGAAGGGCGGATTGATTTTCATTGCAGTGCCAAATATTGAAAGCATGAGCTTCAGACTGTGGGGCCCAAATTGGCTCCACTTTGACGTTCCAAGGCACCTACAGCATTTTTCCCCCGCGACGCTTTCTTACTTGCTCAAAAAAAACGGCTTTGCCGTCAAGGGCATTTCACATTTTTCGCTCGAATTCAACCCTTTTGGCGTCATGCAGTCAATCTATAATTCACTCGGCTTCGAGTTCAATTTCCTTTACAGATTTATGAAGAAAAAGGCAAGGGCGTCAGGCACAAGATATTTGGCGCAGCTTGTGCTTACTATCTTGACTTTGCCAATAGTGGTTCCGATTTCGCTTGCTCTTGCATACTTGTTTTCAGCGATTGGAGCAGGAGACACAATACAGGTCACCGCGACCAAGGAATGATGGCCAAATGAGAATGGGTTTATTATAGCAGACATATAAAAACCGCAAGCATATACATTACTTGCACGCGACCATTTCTTCGGTAATCCCATTTTCTGCCAGGAATTCCTTCAGTGGCGTCACTTGGAAGTCAACTATATCAGTTTTCATGAATGCCCTCGCAGAAAATTCCTTTCTCGGATAAAGCCAGATCCTGGTGTAATATATGTTGCCAATACCTCCATTTTCTTTTACCCAACAGCTGTCAGTCACTTTTTCCAGGAGTTTTTCCTTGCTCATGGACTCAGACTTTCTGTCCCCGAACTTTTCAAGTAGGAAACTCACTGTGTGCCCACCCTCTGTATCGACCAGGAGCGCGCCCTCATGGGTTGAGGAGTAAATGCCCTGTGACACTTTGTACTTTGCCATGGTCCTCTCAGATTGTAGGAAAAGGGCTGCACCAGTAATGAGAATGAACAATAGTAGTATGGCATAAATGACCCTTTCCCTTGTCACAAAACCGATACGTTTCCCAATTAGTTCAATTGCACTGTCCGCTGGGGCGACAATCAGGAAAAGCATTAGAGGCATTAGTGGCACCAAATATCTGCCATCCGGAGTTATGCCTGAAAGCGCGTGAATGGCCATGAGAAGGGCCAGAGAGAGGAAAATTTCTTTTTTGAGGTATTTTGCCTTAAACAACCCGACAAGCGTGAGTGGAAATAGGAACATAAAACCCCTTGATATTATTGGGTGGACCCCAATCAAGAGGAAAATAATATACTCCGCAAAGTAAGTTGCTGACTGTGTTATACTAAGGTCTTTCTTTGTCCCTCCCTCTATTTGAAATTCTGGGGCAAGGTAAGAGTAACCCCACGGGGTGTCTATCGTCAGATAAGTGACCAGAAAGAACGGCGTTGCGGCAAGAAGCATTCCTGCAAACAATGGCCACGCCTTTTTCCTGTCAGTGAGGAATGCCGGTATTAGGAATCCAATCAAAACAGCAATATTTGTCACCCTGAACCATACGGAAAGGCCAAAAATTACCCCCGAAGTCAGATTGTCATGGATTTTTCCGCGGAGGTAAAAATAGCTTGCAGCCAGTATCAATGCAGCCGAGGCAGTCTCACCGATCATAAACTTGTGGGCAATCACTGCAAGTGAGGGGAAAAAAAGGTAGGCAAGGGCATATCTCGCATCAAAACCGGAAAACTTAAGGAGCCTGTAAAAGAAAAATGTTCCAAGAAGGTGGAACAATAGGCCAAGGATGAATGGCGCATTCCACGATATAAGCACAAATGGTGCGCTTACGAGCATTCTACCTATTTCAAAAGGGTAGGCATAGAATCCTTTTCCCGTGTTCGTCATATAATAAGCATATTGGGGGTTCGATTCTACGAATTTCCCTTCCCAGAACCAATAGGATGTCCTGATTGTGCTTAAGTAGTCCACATCCCAAAACTTGGGGTAAAATGATAGAAATAGGGCTGCGAAAATCAGGGCAAAGAAAAGGAGTTGGTGCTCTGATTTTGCCATAAGGTTATAAAACCGATGACAAATTTAAAAAAGCTTTCAGAGCCACATGGCAAAACGCGGCCTCAACCCCTGCACTCAACTCCAATAAGCTCTACGGAGCTAAACAAATACTTTCAGAACGCCTTCTTAAAAGAGGCGCAACCTACTCCACGCGCAAATCAGAATACCCTCTTGCTCCATGTTTCAGGGGTTTTCATGCTGTTTATCTCGATGTCAAGATGATACTTGAATTTCTTCGGCCCTTTCTCGCGTATGAATTCGACCATTTTTTCCAGGCCTTCTCTTAGGGTAACCTTTGTTTTGAATCCGAATTCCTCCCTTATCTTTTTGGAACAGCAGGCAGCCATCTTGACTTCCTGGGGCCTGTCAGGGAAATACACGGGCTTCAGGTCAAAATCCAGTATATCGGCGATTTCCCTCGCCAGATCGTTGATGGTTATGAATTCCTCATCTGGCCCGACATTGTACACTTCTCCAGATATGCCTTTTGTTGTAGCCATCTTGTCCATGGAGTAAATCACGTCATCCACGAATGAAAAAGACCTTTTCTGGTTTCCATCCCCATAAATTATTGGCTGCCTTCCCTGCATCATGAGGTTTATCATTATAGAGGCGACGTTCCTGTAGGGGTCATCGTACTTCTGCCGTGGCCCTATTATGTTGTGCGGAACGGCGATGACATACTCGAATTCATGCACTTCGGCTAGGCTTTTAATTGTGAGTTCGCTGGCGTATTTTGCTATGCCATAGGGGTCCTGTGGCCTTGGTTGCATCTCCTCAGTGAAAGGTAGTCTATCCTGTGTCCCATATCTAGCCATGCTTGAGCAGAAGACAAACCTCTCAATTTCGTTCTCTATGCAGGCACTGAGGAGCGATGCGGTTATGCCAAAAGTGTTTTCGGTGATAAAGTGCGGCGAAAAAACGCTCAGGCCCTCATATGCAGTGCACGCGCAATGGTAAACAATGTCCATATCCTTCGTTATTCTTGCCATGGAATTCCTGAACCTGCAGTCATACTGATAGAACTCGGCTTCTGCGGGAACATTATTAAGCTCTCCGCCTATGAGATTGTCGCACCCGGATACGCTGTAGCCATTTGATATGAAGTGGTCGGCGAGGTGACTCCCCAAAAAGCCAGCAATACCCGTTATGAATATTTTCTTCGTCATCAGTGGAAACCCTTAAGCTCTTTCAATTTTTTGGCTTGTCCGTATTGCGTAGCAAAACATTTTTCTGGCTATCCTGTTAGCATCTGCTCCAGCATTCCGCAGGAATTCAGGCAACCGATAAATTGAGAATGCTCGCCTATATTAAAGTTTGTCAGGGTTGCCAGTTTTTGTCGGAGCCACTAGAGTTAAAAACAATTTTCATGGATGTTGGTAAGGTGTTTGAGTGAGAATAGCAATCACTGGTGGGACAGGCTTTATAGGAAGTCACTTGGTAAACAGATTATCCATGGAACATAAAGTGCTGGCATTGGAAAGAGCTCTGGAAACACCGCTGCCCGGCAGCCGTGCAAACGGCGTTACCTTCCAATCCTGTGACATTCTTAACGCAGAAAAACTTGCAGAGCTAACCGCTGGCTGCGACTGTATAGTTCATCTCGCAGGGCTCAGGTCTATGAAGGAATCCATGCAAAGACCCCTTGATTACAATAAAACCAATATCGACGGCACTGTTAATGCCCTTGAAGCGGCACGGATAAACAACATTAAGAAGTTTGTTTTTGCTTCTAGTTCTTCTGTTTACGGAAATGATCCCAGAAGGCCTATTCGTGAGGATGCCCCCCTAAATCCATCAAACCCATATGGAGTATCAAAGCTTGCAGGGGAAAAGTACTGCCGCCTCTACTTTGAGAATTTTGGCCTCGAAGCGGTGAGCCTCCGGGTCTTCAATGTTTATGGGCCAGGACAAGAGCCTACTGCAGGGGTTATTTCTGCTTTTGTTGCCGCTGTCATGCAAGGTTCGCGACCAATTTTGCACGGTTCAGGTCCGCAGTCATTGGATTTTGTATTTGTTAGTGACGTTGCGGATGCGTTTGAAAGAGCGATTGTGAATTCCAGGAAAGCAAGCGGGTTGGCGTTCAATGTTGCGAGTGGGAAAAACTATTCGGTTGAAAAAATCCTGTCAATGCTGGAAAACATTTTAGGAAAAAAAATCTCGCCGATTAGGATACTTGAGAGTGTACATGATTCAAAGAGCACCCTTGCCGACATTTCGCTTGCAAAGCATATCCTTGGATGG
>SBBR01000052.1 GCA_005239615.1 archaeon | reverse complement strand
TATGGAAATAAAGCTTGACACAAAGGACAGGAAGATACTTGCGGAGCTTGACTTCAACGCGCGGGCGCCGCTTTCCGAAATCGCAAGGAAAGTCGGCCTCAGCAAGCAGGGCGTGGATTACCGCATAAAATCAATGGTGAAGAACGGCGTCATCGACGGATTCATACCAATCATCAACAGCCCGAAACTCGGGTACATCTACTGCAGGATGTTCGTGCAGACGAAGGGCCCTGACCCAGAAAGGGAAAGGGAGTTGCACGCCTACATTTTCGAAAACCACAGCCTCTTCTGGGCGTTGTCGCTGGGAGGAACGTTCGACTACCTATTCGCTTTTTGGGTGAAGGACCTCTCAGAGTTCGGGCGCATCTCCCTTGAATTCCGGGAGAGGTTCGGCGATATCACGAGGAACAGGCTCGAAAACGTCATCACAAATGTGATACACCTGCCCCACAAGTTCCTCCTGCCCAAACATGAAACCAGGAGATTCGACCTCAAGGAATCAACCGAAATTGAAAGCACTGACGAGACAGATAGGAGCGTACTCAAGGCGCTTGCCCTTGATGCCAGGCAGAGCCTTGTGGAACTGTCGGGGAAAACAAAAATACCGCCAAAGGTCATTTCGTACAGGATAAAACGGCTTGAGAGGAAGGGCATAATCGCAGGCTACAGGCCAATAATCAACTACGCAAAGCTCGGCCTTGCATACTTCAAGGTGTTCTTCAACCTCAATCTCTCCGAGAAGAAGGAATACAAGGAGTTCGGGCGGTTCCTCATAAACCACCCGAAAGTCATTTATATCGTGCACGGCATAGGCGTGCCGGGCGACATTGATATAGAGCTCATTGCTGAATCCGATGCAGATTTCTTTGAATTCATCAGGGAAACAAGGGGCAGGTTCCCCAGGCTGGTGGCGGACTACCAGTACCTGATTTACACGAAAACTATAAAGGTCAACTACGTGTCGTTTTACTGATGGCGAAAAAAACAATTAAAAGCAGGAAGGCGAAACAAGTCATGATGGGCAATCGCAAAGCAATCAAGTATCCGAAGCTCGCACTGCTCTGCGCAACGCTCATCCTTGGTTACATCTTCTTCACGGACAGGCAATTCAGTACAACCAGGGAATCGCTTGCGGGGCTCGGCTACATCGGAACGTTTTTTGCAGGAATATTCTTTTCCTATGGATTCACGGCTGCGCCGGCCACCGCAGTGCTGTTGGTTCTCGGAAGGCAGGAAAACATACTACTCGCGTCCGTGGTAGGCGGGCTCGGCGCGCTGCTCGGAGACACAATCATATTCAGGCTTATAAGGCATTCCTTCGCCGAGGAGTTCAGCAGACTCTCGAGGGAAAAGAGCCTCACTACAATCACTGGCAGAATCCCGAAGAATGCGTTGAAGTACATAGTGCCGGCGGTTGCAGGGTTCATAATAGCGTCTCCTTTGCCCGACGAGATAGGGGTGGCGCTGCTCGCGGCCTCGACACATGTTTCCGGCAGGGCATTCACAATGATTTCATTCGCGCTCAATACTATTGGGATATTCGCAATACTCCACATTGGGCAGGTGCTCTGATACCAGCCCGTGCCCCAGCTAAGTTATTTTTCGGCGAGTGTGGGGAAATGAACATGGCAATGTTTATAAAACCTAGGCAGCCAAATATATCGTGCATACGATATGACAATGTTTGACAAGTGGGTGAAGCCCGCGGAAAGGAAAATAGTAGAGAAAACCATCGCCAGCCTCAAGGCAAACGACATCGAGGCGCTTTTGGTTGAGAGTGGCGAGGAAGCCAAGGAAAAGGTTCTGGAAATGCTCCCGCAGGGAGCCGAGGTTTTCACATCATCCTCGACAACACTAGACACGATAGGCCTGCCGAAGGAAATCAACGAGGGCGGGAAGTACAATTCCGTGAGGAAGAAGCTGAACTCGATGGACAGGAATACGCAAGGCGCGGAGATGAGGAAGCTCGGCTCGGCACCGGAATGGGTTATTGGTAGTGTTCATGTAGTGACGCAGAAAGGCGAGGTTGTAGTTGCCTCGAACACCGGGAGCCAGCTGCCGGCGTACGCTTACGGCTCTGGCCACGTGATTTTGGTCGTGGGGACACAAAAAATAGTGAAGGACATGGACGAGGCAATGCAGAGGCTCTATAAGTACACGCTCCCACTCGAGAGTGAGCGGGCACACAAGGTCTACGGGGTTCCTGGGAGCGCGGTGAACAAGATGCTGGTGGTGAACCGCGAGGTCACGCCGGGACGCATTACGATTATTTTCGTGAATGAGAAGCTGGGGTTCTGAAAAATTAATTGGGGTCGCTGAGATTTGAACTCAGGTTTTGCGCACGTTGTCCCATGTTTTACCCATGAGGCCCCAAGCGCAAGTACTAGACCAAGCTATACTACGACCCCCTTTACAACAATTAACGCCTGCGTCAGGATTTAAAGTCTTTTGAATCGGTTTTTTGGGTGGGTGGTCGCATGGACAAGGTTGTGCATTTCGAAATTCCTGTAGATGACATGGCGAGGGCGAAGGCCTTCTACGAGAAGGTGTTCGGGTGGAAAGTGGATAAGGTGCCGAACATGGATTACCACATGGCGATAACAGGCAAGGTCGACAAGGACGGCAGGGGTGCGGAAATGAACGCGATAAATGGAGGAATGATGATGCGCGACGCCAGCGCCCCCTATCCACAAGTGGTGATGAACGTGCAGGACGTCAAGGAAACCCTGAAGAAAGTTAAGGCAAATGGCGGGGAGGCGATAACCCCAGTCATACCTGTCGGCGACTTTGGGAAAATGGCGCGCGTCAAGGACAGCGAAGGGAACATTGTTGGAATCTGGCAGGACTTGAAGAAAAAATAATGCACTGCCTGTAATACGACTTTGTCACCGGCACTTCCCGCTCCCCATGTCGGTGAAGCCGTTTCCCTCGGCAGGAATGAACTCCCAGCCATAGCCGCCTGGGCGGAGAGTCAGCCTGAGGACGCCGTAAGTGGCGGCATTCCTGACCTCACTGCCGAGAACCACTTTCACAATCGGTCTGTGGTCAACCCCTCCCGTGCCGACCACAAAAACCCTGGTGCCAGAGTTGTAGTCCGGGCTGCCGTCGAGGCCGAGCGGCGCCAGCCTTTCATAGAAATGGTCGTGACTCGCCAGCACAATGTCCACGCCACCATCACTCAGGGCTTTCCATATCGGCCTGAGCTGGGCCTTCATTCCCTCGCTGCCCGAACTGAAGGGCGGGTGGTGCATGTACGCGAGCGTACATTGCCTCATGTTTGAGGCGAGGTCCTCCCTCAGCCATTTTTCCTGCGGCGAACCCTCGGCGCACGGAACCTTGTCGCAATTGCTGTTCAGTACTATCGCATGCCACTTCCCTACGTTGTAGCTGTAATAGCCATTTTCCGGGCTGCCTGCATTGTCGCCGAAGTAGGCGAAATACCCTGCAGGGCCGGGAGCATCATAGTCGTGGTTACCTATGGACGGCATTGTCCTCGCCTTGTGCCTGCCCCAGCTTGGTCCGTAGCATTTCTCGAAATTTTCAAGGGAGCCGCCGCTATAGATGTTGTCGCCGAGGGTAAAAACCGTGCCGGGAATGCTGTCAAGGAGCGCGGCGGTAAGCTCGTCTCCAAAACTGTCGCAGGAAGCAATGTCGCCGGCGCCGACGAAGGTGACAGCTTCGGTGTAAGGCTCGATTGAAACGATGTTGTGCCAGGCTTTCGCCTCACCGGAATCAAGGTAAAGGAAAGCAAATGTCAGGGCAGCCAAAGCCAAGGCACCGACTAGTAGGTAGGGTGTGGGATTGCTGCCTGCCATGCGTGACCAAACAACAAACG
>SBBR01000055.1 GCA_005239615.1 archaeon | reverse complement strand
GCTTTGGCCATTTTTAGTTTTGGCCGTGGTGGTTTTGGCGTTTTTACTTTTCATGCGCGATTCCCCTCAGCTGCTCAACCTTCGTGTAACCGTTCTCCTCAATCCACGCTTCCATTTCCCCGCACACTGCCTTGAAGACGCCGGGTCCGCGCTGCCACACCGCGCTCCCGATGCCGCAGAGCGCCGCGCCAGCCATCAGGTACTCCAGGGCGTCCCTGCCATTGCATATCCCGCCCTCGCCTATTATGGGCACATTGACCTTTTCGAAGAGGTCGTAAGTGATTTTGAGGTTTATGGGTTTGAGCGCGGGGCCGCTGATTCCTCCTTTTTTGAACGCAAGTATGGGCCTGCCTGCGTCGGCATCAATGAGCATTCCCGGCATGGTGTTTCCCGCGCAGAGCGCGTCAGCCCCCGCCTCCTCACAGGCCTTCCCGACCTGCACAGGCGAATTGGCTGCTGGTGTGAGCTTTGCTATCACAGGGATTTTCCCTGCGACTTCCTTCACGCTCGAAACTATTTTCGCCGAGATTTGCGGGTCGCACGCGAACTGTATGTCGTGCCACTCCGTGTTCGGGCAGGAGATGTCGAGCTCAATCGCGTCCGGCTTTTTTTCCGCCACATATGCAGCGACTTCCCTGAACTCCTCCCACTTCGACCCGTAGACGCTGGCGATGAGCGGGACGTTTATTTTTTTGAGCGCTTTGAGCTCCTCGAATTCCTCATCGTAGTTCCTGTACCCGGGCGTAGGGAGGCCGACCGCGTTAAGCAGGCCGTGTTCCCATTCGATGCATGTGGGGTTTTTGTGACCTTGCCTCTCCCGCGGCCCGATGCTCTTCATTGTAACAGCTCCCGCTCCCTCCTTTGCGACGCGTATGAGCTGGCCGGCGTTGACCCCCATTATGCCGGAGGCAAGGCGCGTAACGTTCTTTAGCCGGGCTCCGCAGAACTCGGTTTCTAGCATTGGAATCACTTGTTGATGGAAGAGACGATTTCCTCCTCATTCATCTTTGTTTCGCAGTAAAAGCACTTGGCTTCCAGCGGTTCCGCCCTTATCTCGAACTTCGAGGCGATTTTGTCGGTGTTGGTTATACACCTCGGGTTTATGCACTTCATTATGCCTTGCGCCCTTTTTGGATAGTGCAGCTCGATTTTCTGCACTATTGCCGAGCCCTTGATTGTGTTGACGGTAGCCCCTTTGCCGAGGAGGGCGATTTTCTCGAGCTCCTTCTCCGAGAGCTCCCTGCCCACTATGAAGAGTATGTCCTTCTTCCCCATCTTCCTGCTTTCCACGTTCATGCCGAGCGTAACAGTGGTGTCGTGCATGCCGAGAACTTCCAGGATTTTCTGTGCCGAGCCCGGCCTGAGGTGGTCGATTGCAGTCCCGTCCTTTATAGGTGTTATCCTGATTTCTTTCGCCATAACAACAGCCTCACCCCCAAAAACACCCGTCGTCGTTTTCCAACTCCCAGCTTTTGCTTTGCCTTTCTGCCACAATTTCCAGTGCCACCATGTCGTTATTTGTGGTTATGTTGAGGTTCATCGTGGCGTGGAGTGTAGTGGCATTCATTCGGCTTTCACGTCCTTCAAAAGGCTCAGCAGCGCCTCCCTCACAGGAATCCCGTTTGCGGCCTGCCGGAAGTAAAGGGCGTTGGGAGAAGCATCGATTTCCGTGGAAACCTCGTTGACGCGCGGGAGAGGGTGCATTACCCGGAGGCCTGGTTTTCCTTTCGAGAGCAGCGCTGGTGTAATGACATAAGCATTCCTAACCTTCTCATATTCAACCTCATCGGGAAACCTTTCCTTCTGGATGCGGGTCGCATACAGAACGTCAATTTCCTTGATGTACTTGTCAATCGCGTTGGTCTCGATTATCCTGAGGTGGTTCTTGGTGTCCTCGATTATGTGTCGTGGCATCTCAAGGCTCTTTGGAGAGATGAGATAAACAGTGGTGTTCCTGAACTTGGCGAACGCGTACATGAGACTGTGCACTGTCCTGCCGTACTTGAGGTCCCCAACGAGCGCGACCCTCATTCCGTCGATTTTCCCGAATTCCTTCTTTATGGTGTAGAGGTCGAGCAGTGTCTGCGTTGGGTGCTGGTTCGAGCCATCGCCTGCGTTGATTATAGGCCTCCTTGAAATCTCTGCTGCCCTCCTCGCCGAGCCCTCGACGAAATGCCTCATCACTATTATGTCCGCATAGTTCTCGACAATCCTGACTGTATCTGAGAGGCTTTCGCCCTTGGAGAAGCTCGTGGCATGCGGGTCGGCAAAGCCCACTACCTTTCCACCAAGGTTCTGTGCAGCTGTCTCAAAGCTGAGCCTTGTCCTTGTTGAGGGTTCGAAGAAGAGGGTCGCGACCATTTTTCCTGTCAGCACTTGCCTCTTCCTTCCTTCATGGGTTTTCTCCATTTCTGCCGCGGCTGTGAGTACCCTCTCAATATCCTGCCGCGAGAAGTCAGAGATTGAGACGACATCCGCCAAAAAGCCGTTCGGGTTCTTCTTGACAATCGGCTTCGAAGCATATGCACTGACAGCACTTCTAACTATGGATGGCTTTGTGGTACCGTGCTGGCCAGCTGACCCATGATTTTTACCGGAATTGCTTTTTTTCGGCTGATTCGCCTTGTTACCAGAATGAGTTTCCATGGGCTTTTTAGAGCCGGCACCGGGTTTCTTAGGTTTCCCCACCTTTACCAAACCCTTCATAATCCAGTTGCCGAGTTATTAAAAACCGTGCAGTTTTTTCGCCCGCAAAATCCCCAAAAAGCCCAAAAACCACTATCCGGCTTGGAAACGGAGGCACGACAGAAGCCGATGAAGGACCAAACGGCCTCCAATCCACACAAAACCCCCTAACGCCCAAAAGACGCCTTTTAACGCCCTTTTGCACCCGCATTGAATGCCCAGAGCCTTTTCAGGTTCTACGTCATGTTTAAATTATGGAAAGGGAAAAGTTAATCTGGTCTCTATGGACTACGTTAATGTAGTAAAGAACTCTTTCTTGCTCTGGACAAGGGACAGGGCTGCGCTCAGGCTCTGCCTCTACCTATTTGCGCTTCTGATTGTGTACAACCTCCTTTCACACGTAATCGGCTACGCTTTCCTCGGCTACTCCTACATGCAGTTGTACGACTTCTTCAGCCCAAAGACGCAGCTCTACACTTCAGGCGGCTATCTCGGCTATTCGCTGGCAGCAATGGGCCTTGCCTTCGCATACATGCTTTTCTACGGCTTCCTGCATGCCCTCGCCACACTCAGGGCGCTCGACCAGCTCGGTTTTGCCCCTTCATCTTTCGGCCTGAACAAGTACTTCCGCCTCATCCTCCTGTGGATTTGGAGCGCCTTCGCCGCCATTTTATCGCTGTACAGCAGGAAGTGGATGATTTTCTTCCTCGCGGCATTCGCCCTTACTATAATAGGAATCGTGGTCGCGCTCCTCGGCTTCGTCTTGGGGCCTGTCGCGCTGCTCAGCCTTCTCTTTTTCGGGTTGGCCTCCATCATGTGGGCTGTTTACTTCTTCGTGCTAATATACAATTCCTTCCGGCTTTCCATGGTGAACGCGATTTTCCTCAGCAGCGATGCCGGTGTGAGGGAATCGGCGAAGCAGAGCTGGGAAATTACACAAGGGAAATTCTGGGAGGTTTTCATCGCAATCCTGCTCCCGAGCCTGCTGGCAGGAGTCATCTCTATAGTCCTCGGCCTGCTCTCGTTCGCATTAGGGTTCGGCATCGGCGCCGTTGTGAACAATTTTCTTGCAGGCCTTGTCATAGTGTCCTTCCTTGCCTCGATTTACGGCCCGTTCATAGTGCTCATCGGCGCGTATATCACGCCGAGCGTCTACTCGGAGCTGAGGAAGTCTGCAGCCTTTGCAAGCGCGCCAGTAGCCGAAGCGCTTCAGGCACCGGCATCTCCAGAGCCACAAGCGGCTGCTGCCCCAAAGCGTGGCGCTGCAAAGCCTTCGAGAAAGCCGCCAGCCAAAAGAAAGCCAAGGTAAAGGCAATTTCAATATGCCGTCGTCGGCCTAATTTTAAATCTTCCCGACCAAGGTTCTTCCATGCGCCGTGAAGCCGTGGAGAAGTACCTCGAGAAGTACTCCCTCGGTGTTGTCGATGCCGGGAACTCCCTCGCGCAATACGACTCGTTTTTTAGGAACATGGGCTTCAAGGAACCAATAGAAGACCTCATCAGGAAACGCCTGTCGGAAAAAGGCTCCCCTGTCAAGGTAATGGACATCGGGTGCGGCAACGCGGGCTTCTTGAGGGATTTGAAGAAGATGTTCGGGGAATGCGTGGAAACAATAGGCGTCGACCTTGTAGAACCGGCTGATGGAGGCGGAGTGGACGAAATGGTTGTCGGCGATGCCCTTGAAATGCCATTCCAAGATGATGTGGATTTCGTTTTCTCGTTCCGCTCCCTTCATGAAATCGGCGAACCTGAGAAGATTGTTGAAAAGGTTTACAACTGCCTCTCGCCTGGGGGAAAGGCGTTCCTCTCATTCCGCACAATGGGCATGTATACCATGGGCGTGCACACGCAATTGCCCGAAAAAAGGAGTGGCAATGGGGGTGATGGCGCGGGCCTATCGGAGCTCGGCGAAAAGGAAGTGAAGGCACTCCAGCGCATGGTGAGGTCGCGCAAACTGGTTGGCTTCAGGGTCAGCGGGTTTGAGGTGCGGGTGGGTGACGAGAAAGGGAAGAAGCACACCGCGGGTGTGAATGTTTTCCTTGAGAAATAGAGGCCGTCAGGCAAAGGCCATTGCCGGGCTTTTATACTTGGGGTATCGGCACGCCGTGGCAGTGATTCACTTCAACAGTGTTGCCGCACTCGGCGCACATTTGAGGGCGGTTCCCTCTAGTCCCATCTCCGCGCCGTGGCACTTCGGCGTCCTCACCTTGGAAGGGCAGTTTCCTGTGCTGCATACCACTATCGCCATTCCAATCACCTCAATACAATCCCTTTAAACCTTCCATTGTCGACGTCCAAACACGCCACTATAATTCTTTTGCAATAAGCCCTGATAAGTCAATCGCATTGCTATTGTGCAGAATGGTGTTGCAGCTCACGATGCTCCTCGCCCCCGCGCGGAGAATTTTCGCATAGGCATTCTCCACGAAAATCGGGTGCACGCAGATGACGTGAATGGCCCTCGGCTTTCTCTTCCTCACTTCCTTCACCGCTTCTATCATCGTGTGCCCGGAGCTTATGATGTCGTCCACGATGATGACGTCCTTCCCCTTCCATTCCGGTTCCCGTGTCACGCTGATTTTCACGTGCCTCGAGCTAAACCTCTCCTTCATGAAAATCACTGATTCAAAGCCTATGGAATCGGCAATCGCCTTCGCCCACTGCGAGCTCTCGATGTCAGGGCCCGCAACCACGGAGGCCTTCGCACTGAACTTCGATTTGATGTGCTTAGCTATCTCTTCGTTGGCGGAGAGTTTCTTCCTCTCGATGTGGAAAAGGTCTTCAAGCGCCTTCACGCGGTGCATGTGCGGGTCAATTGTTACTATCCTGTCGACGACTTGGTTTAGGAATGTGGCCATCACCCGGTTCGAGACGCACTCTCCAGAATTGAAGCGGTTGTCCTGCCGCATGTATCCGAGGTAAGGAATCACGGCAGTGACTTTCTCCGCGCCCAGTTCCTTAGCCGTTCGGGCGGCGAACAGCACGGAGACAAGGGCGTCGTTGGGTTGCGGGTGCATTGACTGCACGAGCACAACACGTTTGCCCGCAACCTCATCCATGAACCTTAGGTAGAGCTCGCCATCAGGAAAGTTGCCTGTTTCCAGCCTGCCCAACTCAGCCTTCGCGCACCCCGCCACATCCTTTCCTGGCCCGGTGCCGGCGTGCCTCGCAACCTTCCGCCCAAGTTCAGCGCTGTTCCGCATTGGGAATACAATCATGCAAATACGACGCTTTCACAGAATAAAAACAATACCTTGCACCAATTTCGGCCAGTGGCCGGGCCGGCTCGGAATTTGGTTTTCGGTGCAGCCGGCATTTTGGTGCGGTGTTGTCGCGTTTGGCCATGTGTTTGGCAGACCTTCTCTCCGCAACTGCGCAGTTGCAAGCCGCTGGGAGCAAGGTTTTATATTCTTATTATAAGGCAGATTATATCAGGCCAGGGAAGATTCTCGATGCTTTCACACGGGCCTTTTCTCCGTTTGTCAGTTCGTGAAGGGGTGTACGAATGAAGTCTGTTATCAGCAAGGCAATCAAGATGGCTAGGCAGGACTCGGCTTCGAGGGTTGATGCCGTCAGGGCGCAGGGGCAGCACGAGCAGTCTCAAGGAAGGGACCCAGCACAGAAGTCCAAGAGGAAAACCACTTATGACGACGAAGAGCTCAGGCAGCTCCTCGAGGCAAGCAAGGCGAAGATAAGGGTTGTGGGTTGTGGAGGAGGAGGATGCAACACAATCAACAGGATGACCGAAGTAGGAATACTCGGCGCCGAAACAATCGCGGTCAACACCGACGCTCAGGACCTCCTTAAGGTCAAGGCCGACAGGAAGGTCCTCATCGGCAAGAAGCTCACGCGCGGCCTGGGCGCAGGTTCCGACCCCAATGTCGGAGAAGCTTCTGCGCAGGAATCCGCTGAGGAGCTGCAGGACATATTCGAGGACGCTGACCTTGTTTTCATCACGTGCGGTATGGGCGGTGGCACGGGCACAGGCTCTGCTCCTGTAGTTGCTGAACTTACGAAGAAGGCAAAGGCGCTCACGATAGGCGTCGTCACAATCCCCTTCACTGTCGAGGGAAGGAAGAGGATGGAGAATGCTATGCATGGCATCGCCAACATCAGGAAACACGCCGACACCCTCATTGTGATTCCGAACGACAAGATACTTGAGATAGCGCCCGACCTTCCAGTCAACGCTGCCTTCAAGGTCGCGGATGAGGTTCTCACCAATGCCGTGAAGGGCATCACGGAAATGATTACCAAGCCGGGCCTCATAAACCTCGACTTTGCTGACCTGAGGACGATACTCTCAAAAGGCGGTGCAGCGATGATAGGCCTGGGCGAGAGCTCCACACACAGCACGAACTCAGACTCGCGGGCGCTGGAGGCTGTGGAGAACGCGCTGACCTCGCCACTCCTCGACGTGGACATTTCGAATGCCAACAGGGCGCTCATCAACGTGGTGGGGGGTTCCGACATGACTCTGCGCGAGGCCGAGCTGATAGTGGAAGCGGTTTCCTCGAAGATAAACAACAACGCGCACATAATCTGGGGCGCCATGATTGACGACACCCTGCCTAAGAACCAGATTCAGGCTATGGTGGTCATTGCCGGAGGCAGGTTCCCGTACCTCGATGGCGACATGAACGCCGAGGGAGAGGTTGACCTCGGCATAAAGTTCACGGGCTGAGCGCAGGACAGGCACATAACCTGTCCAAACCCCTGGTCTTCTTGGCCAGGTTTTCGGCAAACGACAGCCTTAAAAGCCACACTTGCCCTTATTGGTCTCGACAATTTGGATTTGTTGCGGTGGTGAAGTGGAAGAAACCGGCCAGCAGGAAAAGCTCTTCGACTGGGACAACTTTGTGCAGTCGAGCCAGCGCATCTTCAACGTCTCGCGCAAGCCTGACATAAAGGAGTACCAGGCCATGGCAAAAGTCACTGGACTCGGCGTGATAGTTATTGGCATAATAGGGTACATAGTGAAGCTCATCCTCGACGGCGTGCTCAGGCTTGTCTGAGCGGTGTGGCCCCAGGACTGTGAGAGTGTGATGGGCCCATGCAGTATACCAGTTCAGGCTTATGGCTGCTCCGGTGGCAATTCCACCTTTAGGTGCCTTTAAAAAGGTTACACAGGTGAATTAATTACGAATTTTCCAAATTTTCCTTCAGGTTTTTCAGTGTATTAGTTGGGAGTGGGGGGTTATGATTTTCACTGTGAGGACAACAGTAGGTCAGGAGAGCCTTGTCGTTGACATCCTCGCGAACAAGATCAGGAAGGAGGACCTCAGCATCTATTCCATGACCGCAATCCCAGGCATCAAGGGGTATATCCTGATCGAGGGCGACAATGAAGTGACAATCCGCAGGGGCATAACCAACGCCTCGCACGTCAAGGGAAAAGGTATAGTGGGCGGGGCTGTGAAGATTTCCGACCTCGACAGGCTGCTTGAGGCAAAGCCTCTCATGAAGAGCATCAAGGAAGGCATGAGGGTAGAGGTGATTGCCGGCCCCTTCAAGGGCGAGAAGGCGAAGGTCCTGAGGGTGAACGACACGAAGGAGGAAGTGACGATAGAGCTGCTTGAGGCAGCCGTGAAGATACCGCTCACACTCAACGCGGAGCAGATAAGAATCACCACAGAATGACGTACGGCTGGCAATTGCAGGAGCTGAAAATCATGGCTGAAATCAAGGTCCTTGTGGAAGGCGGAAAGGCGACAGCCGGCGCACCCCTCGGCCCGGCAATGGGTCCGTTGGGTGTGAACATCGGCGAGATTGTCGCGAAGATAAACGAGAGGACAAAGCAGTACGCCGGCATGAAGGTGCCGGTCACAATCGAGGTCGACAAGGCGAAGAACGTCGACATCATGGTAGGCGCCCCTCCAACCAGCGCGCTCATCACTAAGGAAATGGGCGCCCAGAAGGGCGGCGCTAACCAGAAAACCGACACAGCGGGCAACCTCTCGATGGAGCAGGTGAAGAAGCTCGCGCTCATGAAGGCCGAGAGCGTCAATTCAGTTTCGCTCAGGTCGCAGGTCAGGGAGATAATAGGCACCTGCAACTCCATGGCAGTCACAATCGAGGGCAGGAGGGCGAAGGAAGTGCAGAAGGAAATTTCGGATGGCAAGTGGGACGCCGTCCTAAATGCATGATGGCTGCCGCACTGGAACCAGGCAAGTTGTTGGCAGGGCGTTGGCAAGCCGGAATTGGCAGATTTGGCGTTAATGGGATAATTGGTTCATTTAGGATTTGGATTTATGGTTTTGGAGGTGTTGTGTTCATGCCAATAGAGTTTGGGGAATTCAAGGGGAACAAGGTGATGACAATAAGGCGCGACGAGAACGACAGGTATCCGTTCACCTTTGGCAAGTCCAAGGCGCGGCTCATCGTCGAGAACTTCGAGGAGATAAAGAAGTTCGCGGAAGAGCAGTGAATTTCCGGCAATTCCGGCTTTACCGCCTGTCGAACCTGTCCATTTCAGTGAATTTTCCAACGCCTCTCAAAACTCCGAAATAGGATTTTCTTTTTGGAATGTCAAGGAAGAGTTCATCTCCGTCCTTAATGTCGAATTTCCTCACAACATGCCCTGGCACCCAAAACCCAAGTTCGCCTTCAATCCTTTCCAGTTTTGCCTGGAACTTCATCAATCCCCATCTACTTGGCGTTTGTGTTATTTAAAATGCTTTTGAGGTGTCAGTGCCGGTGCGGCTAGTTGCGTTTAAAAATCTTCGCGTTTGAGTATTCCTAGAACTAAAGCTCTATTTTTTAGAGCCGATCCCGCGCCATTAGGCCGGATGTACCAATTCGTTGGTAGGTTTTCGCGATGGACAGAAAAAGGGTTATAGAGGCGCTCAGGCTTGTGCGTGAGCACAGCAAGAAGAGGAAGTTCGAGCAGTCGGTCGACTTCATACTTAATTTCAAGGGTATAGATTTCAGGAAGGCGGAGAACAGGGTCGACCTCGACGTGAGGCTGCCCCATTCCTCCGGCAAGAAGGCCGAGGTCAGGGCGCTCGTTTTCGTGAAGGACTCGAACTTCGCCGAAGAGATTAAGGGCAAGGTCGCGAAGACCATAATGGACCACGAGATTGCCGGTATCAAGAAGAAGGACGTTGAGCAGATTCTCAGGGATTATAATATCCTGCTTGCGGAAGGTCCCTCGATACTTACTGTCGCGAAGTTCCTCGGACAGCAGCTCGCGCCGAAAGGAATGATGCCAAAGCCCATACAGGCTAGCGTGCAGAGCCTCGAGCAGGCCACGAGGAACATAAGCACTAGCACCAAGGTGTCGAACAAGAAAGGCAAGTTCATGCCTGTAATCCAAGTCATGGTCGGCAAGGAAGGCATCAGCGACGAGCACATCGCCGACAACGTGATAGAGGTTTACAATTCTGTCCTCAGTGCTATTCCGGGGGGCGAGGCAAGCATAAAGTCCCTCTACCTGAAGGCAACGATGGGCCCCCCTGTTAGGGTGGGGGAGGACAAGGTAGAGGTCAGGGTGCACAAATCAGGCCCTTCACCCAAGGGCGCTCAGGCCGGACAACCCACGGACAAAGATGGTGACAGGGCGATGGACCGCGACAGCGCTGATGCCCAGAAAGTTTCGGGCGGCAGTGATGCGTCCGACGAGAGTAGGGTGAGTGCCTGATGGCGATAGACCCGAAGAGCAGGGTGGAGCACACGAGGAAGTGGAACGAGAGGCAACTCGTTACCCTTAAGAAACTCATCGATTCGTACAGCGTCATAGCGATTGCCGACATTAGCAAGTTCCCTAGCGCGCTCTTCCAGAAGATTAGGAAGAGGTTCCACGGCAAGGGCGTCGTGAAAGTGTCGAAATCGAGGGTGATAAAGAAGGCGCTTGCGGAGAACCCTAAGACCGCGAAGCTCGCCGAGCAGGCGAAGGAAAATATAGCGGTCATTTTCACCGACCTGAACCCATTCGAGCTCTTCGGCTTCGTGAAGAAGAACAAGGGCAAGGTCGCGGCAAAAACCGGCGCCATTGCCGAGGATGACCTAGTAATCCCTGCAGGAGACACCGGCCTCCCACCAGGGCCGGCCCTCAGCGACCTGAAAGGAGCAGGTCTAAAGGTCGCGGTGCAGGGTGCGTCCATTACCGTGCTAGAGGACAAGGTCGTCACAAAGAAGGGCGAGCCTGTCTCGGCTGCAGTAGCCGGCACGCTTGCAAAACTCAACATCAGGCCGTTCAAGGTGGGGATGAGGATTGTGTCTGCGCTTGAGAACGGCGAGGTCTTCACTGCACAGATACTGGACATTGACACGGACAAGGTGCTGCTGCAGTTCACCGATGCGCACAGGAACTCGTTCAACCTTGCAGTGAACGCTGAGGTGTTCAACAATTCCACCAGGGAGCTGCTCGTACAGAGGGCGTTCAGGAACACAAGGGCTGTCGCGCTCGAGGGCAACGTAATTACACCTTTCACCGCTGGCGAGATACTTGCAAAGGTGCAGGCGCAGGCAGGCGCAATCAGGGCGCAGGTTAAGGAGCCGGAAGCAGCGCCACCACAGTCAGTTCAGGACGCCCCTGTCCAACAGGGTGGAGGTCAGGGTGCATAAGGCTGTGGGTCACCTGCCCATAATGCAGAAAGGGGACACAGGGCAAATGGATTTTGTCGTTTTGTCCCGTGTGTTTTTCTTGTTTCCGGCCCGCGATTTACGCTCAATAATTTTATGCTAACTGAGAGGTGAAGGTATGGAGTATGTATACGCTGCAATGCTTCTGCATTCGGCAAAGAAGGAAATAAGCGAGGTCAGTATCAAGAAGGTCCTCGAGGCCGCAGGAGTGGCGGCTGATGATGCTAGGGTGAAAGCCCTGGTAGCGTCGCTCAAGGATATCAACATAGACGAGGCAATATCTAAGGCAGCTGTTGCCGCTGCACCCGTTGCGGCAGCACCCACGGTAGGCGCGGCCCCAACCGAGGCAAAAAAGGAACAGAAGGAAGAGAAGAAGACGGAAGAGGAAGCCGCTGCTGGGCTCGCAGGCTTGTTTGGCTGAGGGTTTTTCCCCTCCCAAACAACCTTTGGCCTCCCATGCTTCTACAGCCAAGCCACACAGCAGTTTTTAAGCGCCCTTTTGTTTTTTTGTCCTTCCATTTCTCCAGCGCCTTATTTTAGTGGAAGCTGTGCCAGATTTTTTTTCGATGGGACCTCCACCTTCCTGAATTTTTGTTACCTGCCCTTTCCAGCCCTCAGGCATGGCGCGCAGCTCCGCCTCGAGCTTCTCGTTCAGCCTACTTATACCCTCGAGGCATTCTCCTGATTTGCGCGTGAACTCCTCACCGGAAATAATACCATCTTTGAGGTGTTTCCTGAGCTCGCGCAGCCTTGCCTTGTAAGAATCTATACCTGCAGAGTGCTCATCAATTGCCATGATGTGGCGGGCACGGGTCGACCTTTCGGCTTCAAGCACGGCAATTTCGACCTCGTATTTCCTCTTCAGTGTGTTGTGGGTTTCCTTGTCTATTTTGCCGCTAATGAAACGTTCATCAATCGCCCTCATCAGCTGCCTTGCCTTCAGGATTTCCGCGGGAAGAGTCCTTGGCCTCGGTGATACTATCAGAGTTCCCCCAACCCAGATAAGCATGACCGCACACAGCAAAAGAAGGATTATTATCAGGTCGAATGCCCAATGGCCCAAAGCAGGGAAGGCTAATGGAGTCGCTGTTTTCCCGTTAGTGGCTTTATCATTTGCGGCTGCCGGCCTTTTTTCTTTTGGCTTCAGCTCGGAGTATGCCTCGGAGATTTTCGCTTCCGCCTCGAGTGTGCCGGAAGCCAGCAGCGCGAGGCCGTACCCGCTCCTAAGATTGTCGGCCGATATCCCCGCGGCTCCGCCTTTCTCATAATAGTCAGCTGATTCAAGGAAATACTTGGCGTGCGCGGTATAGAGCACAGCCCACCCAGTTCGCGTGCCCCCTGCCTTTATCCTGGAATCGAGTGAGGATATTTTTTCTATGAGTATTTCACGCAGCTCTTCAGGCTGCTTATCCTTAGTCTCTGTTTCCGATGCGGCAAGGGTCTTTGCGGAGGCGGCATCCAAGAGGGCTGCGTCGAACCAGTTGAGGTCCCTCTCCCTCTTCGCAGCGTCGAGCCTCCTCTCAACATCAGCCTTTCCGGGGCTGGTTTCATCCATCTTAGAGAGGAGAACCTCTGCTTCCATTATAGCCTTGTCCGCGTCCGGCTGCAAGGTTAAAGGCCTCTCCACAAGTGTATCGTTTTCCAGCGCCAGGTTGTAGATGTCCTTGGCGACATCAAGCCATGCAACAGCGAACGCGTAGTCCCTTAGCCTCTTGAGTGCTGTCGCCATCCTATCCTGCTCTTCACCAGAGATAACCACTTCCTGGTTGCTGTAGATTTTCTCGGCGTTGTTGCGCGCGTAGGTAAACCTCTGCTGAGCCGAGGCGAACCACTCCGCGCCATCCTTTGGTATGTCGCCGTCCATGTCGTTCTCGAATGTAGAGAGCTCGCGCCTCAGCTCAATGAGCTTGAGGTCGAGGCCGGGCGAGTCAGGGTCGAGGAGATTCGGGTTATTGGAGACCTCCTTTACTATTATCGCGTTGACGTTGGCGAGGAATGCGAAATTTGCGGCGGAGTAGAGGTAGTTCTGCTCATTCAGCACGTCAGCCCTCGAAAGCGTCTGTTCTGAGTTGCCAGTTATTTCGAGGAGTTCGTGTGTGATTTCGCCGTCCTCGAGGAGGGAAGAGGATAGGGCGTTCCTGGCCTCGGATAGGTTCTGCTTGGTTTTCCTTATGTAATTCGTAGTGAGTATCTTGAACGAGCCGAGTCCGCCGCCGAGCGCGATCTTTTTCGGCACGAATTCCGGGATGGCTTCCGCTGCGCTGGCGTTCACGTCAATATCCTCGAGCTTCGACTGCGCCAGTTTCAGCGCCTCGTCAATGGTCCTCACCTCAGCCACCTTCATGCCTAGGTTTTTTGGGGCATATCCAAGTATGTTGACGCTCTTCACCCCGTCAGGCGACCTGACTGTCTGGATTGCCTCGCCTTTCGGGATGAGGAAGAGCCTTGTGCCGTTCCTGCTCGCCTCCTTCGCCTTTTCGTATATTCCCCCGACTTGCCCAACGTAGCCGTCTTCATTTATCGTTCCCGTCAGACTTATATCCTCTGGTACCTGTTTGTCGGTAAGCATGGAAATCACGAGCAGGGCCATAGCTGCTCCAGCACTCGGGCCGTCAACAACCGACGCTGTGGAGCCTATGCTGAACTTGTAGTCATAGCTGCTGGTGCGGCTGAAATATCGGGATGCCACCTTTACTGCGGTTTTTTCTGCGTTCTGCGTGGTCGTGCCGACCAGGGGGGTCACCGAGCTCCACACTTTTCCTGTTCCAGGCTCAATCCTGACCGTTAGGTCCGCAACAAGCCCCTTGCCGTCTGTTGTCACGGCATAAATCTTCATGCTGCTTTCTGGCGTGACAGCAAAAGCCATTGAGGAAAACGCAAGAGCAAGCACAGCTGTAAGCAGAATCCTCGCCGTCGCGTTCCAGTTTTTCTC
>SBBR01000099.1 GCA_005239615.1 archaeon | reverse complement strand
TTTAGTGAGTTCAGCGGTCAGCACGCACGCTGGCCAGAAGACAGAAAGGGAAAATCTCGAGGAATTCTCCGCTCCGAAAATCATGGTCATCGGGTGTGGGGGTGCAGGATGCAATGCCATAAACAGGCTCAGCAAGATGAACATTGCCGGCGCCAATCTGGTTGCGATAAACACGGACAAGCAGCACCTCGCAATGCTGCCGGATGACATCACCAAGGTGCTCATCGGCAAGTCGGTAACCCGAGGGCTCGGCGCTGGAGGATACCCTGAAATCGGGGCAAAGGCCGCGGAGGTCAGCAAGAACGAGCTCGTGCAGCTGCTGGATGGGGTCGACATGCTCTTTGTTTCAGCTGGAATGGGAGGCGGAACAGGAACCGGCTCGGCACCTGTTGTCGCGGAAATCGCGAAGGAGCAGGGTGCGATTGTGGTTTCCATCGTGACTTATCCGTTCTCGCTCGAGCGTGCAAGGATGATAAACGCGGAAGCTGGAATTCAGAAGCTCTCGGAACAGTCCGACACCGTTGTAGTGATTGACAACAACAGGCTCACAGAACTGGTGCCTAACCTCCCGATACAGGACGCTTTCAGGGTGGCTGACGAGGTCATTGCGCGGACAGTGAGAGGAATTACGGAAACAATTACGCAGCCATCGCTCATAAACCTCGACTTTGCCGACATAAGGAGCGTCATGACGGGAAAAGGCCTCTCGCTGATTGCTGTGGGTGAAAGCTCCTCGGTCAACAAGGTGCAGGAGGCTGTTGATGATACGCTCAACAACGCACTGCTCGATGTTGACATAGGCGGAGCGTCAGGGTGCCTCATACACATCACGGGCGGGCCTGAGCTGACACTCGGAGAAGCTAACATGGTCGGCGAATTGCTGACCGAGAGGATTGACCCCCACGCACAGGTGATATGGGGCGCAAGGGTAGACTCGACCTTCGGCAACAAGATTGAAATAATAGCAATCTTCACCGGAGTGAAATCGCCCTACATTACGGGAAAGGCCCACCCAAAGGAAGAAAAGTACAGCAGGGGTCGCGAAGAGCTCGGGCTCAAGTACGTGTAAAGTTTGCAAATAACGGGCGCTGTGAAAGCGGCGCCCGAATTACTATTTTTCCCATTGAACCAGGCAAACTGAGCGATAAAGAAAGCAAAGCGCAGCTATAGCAGGCAGCCCGAGGGGTCGCAAGCCCAAAGGCCGGCCGCCCAGAGGCTCAACATGGCAGCGGTGGCCTGATTGAGGATGAAGCAGGAACTTACCGCAAGAAAGATGACAAACCAAAAAAGCCAAGCGCGCACTTGAAACTGCACATGAAAAAAGCGCCAAGGCATATATTCGCCTGCATGAACTTGGAGTGCTTATTGACAGAGCGATTGGAGCCGAGAAAAAAGACTGATGGCAGAGGAATCGGAATTGAGGAGAAAGCTGCCGGAAACTTCAGCCCCGAATTAGCAGAGCCAACATGGTATATCAATTGACAAAAACAAACCGCCAAAGAAAAAAGGACAAGGATATTGTGATTTATTGAGGATGGAAAACTCCCTATCTCCAAATCAGAAAAAGCACGCCGATGACGATAAAGACTATGGAGAGGACTTCGCTGCCCAGGTTTATTGGCAGGGTTATGAACTTTGCAACCAGGCCGCCGAGGCCCGCGCCAATGAAGAGCATCCCAACAGAGAACTTGTCAACATTTATCATTCGCAATAAAGATGGCGATTCTGGTTAATAAACGTTACTTCGGCATTTGCCATTCCGGGAAGCGTGCGATTGACGAAACGTTTTTATTGAGAATAAGCGTAAAGTTCTGCATGGACCAGTTGGCTACGCTAATTGCCGGAGAAATTGCCCTCTCGAAGGACCCGGGCAGCAGCATGAAGAAATGGCGTGAGATTTTCGGTGTGAACCAGACTGAACTTGCCGAGGCGCTGAAGATTTCATCCTCGACAATCTCAGACTATGAGGGTGGCAGGAGGAAGAGTCCGGGCATAGGCGTCGTGGCGAGGCTCGTGGAGAGCCTCATCGAGATTGACAGGAAGCGTGGAGGGAAGGTCAAGAAGCAGCTCGAGCAGAACTTCGCGCCGAAAAGCGAAGTGTTTGACATAGCGGAATTCACCAAAGCCGTGAACGGCAAGGAGTTCGCGGACCTCATCGGCGCGGAGTGCGTTGCCAATCCGGGCAGGCTCAAGGAAACGCAGGTCTTCGGGTACTCGGTCATCGATTCCATCAAGGTCATAATTGACGTGCAGGTGCACGACTATATTAAGATGTACGGGAAAACTCCGGAGCGCGCGCTCATTTTCCTGCAGGTCGGCTCGGGAAGGAGCCCCATGATTGCGGTGAAGGTTGGAAGGTTCTCGACAGACATGCGGCCGTCCATAGTGGTGCTGCACGGCATAGACAAGGTCGACCCGATTGCGCAGAAAATCGCTGAGGCGGAGAAGATACCACTGCTGATTACCCAGAAGTCTGTCGAGGAAATTAAGAAGGCGCTCAAGCAGTTCGAGACGTGAACAAATGAAGTAGCGAGTCCGCCCCCAAGCCCCTTCGGCGCGGACCTGAACAAAGCTAACAGGTTGGCTCACACATCCCACATTTGAGCTGCCTTCAAAAATTCGATATTGTCAGCGGCATCAAAAGCCTGGGCCCTAGTAACCAGGGAGTTCGCGGCCTCTAAGGTTATCGGCGGCCAAAAAAAGAATTTTTCCTGATTTTAGGGGGAGAAATGCGTGAATGGTTGATGCCATCAACCGCTGCCTAGGGGCCAAGTATTCAGGAAAAAGGTAGACAGGTACCCAAGGCTTGATACAATACTTATGATAGAGGACACTAAAATAAAGGGGAAAGGCGACCTAACCGTGAGACAAGTCTGGGAAAGGCTGCCGAAAAAAACCGTGTGGCAGTCTTACATGACAGCCCTTGACTACCTCAAATACTCAGAGAAAATAATCCTTGAGGAAGACCGCAAAATAACCTGAGTGTGGTCGCCGAGGAAAATAGAGAAAGCAAAACGCAGGGGCCTGGTGATTGGATGAACCTGCTCCCGGAAAGGGAAAAGAAAGTGGCTTTCGCGGACGCTTCCCTCAAAAAGGTGTTTGAAGAGCTCGTCGGCGGGAAGCATGAGGAGCGGCAGCTCGCAGAATCCTTTCAATCCTCATTGAGTGGCTCGACCACACCAACTACGAAAGGAAATTCAAGTACACCAAAAACAAATGAATCAATTGGAGAACTTCAGGCAGTACGTGTGCCTGTACTTGTTCCTGCCGGAGTCGTCGATGCCGAAGAGCGAGTTTGAGTAAATGACCTTCAGGCGGTTCCTCTTCGCAATCAGGCGCGTGACCTTGTCAGCGGCCTTGTAGGAAGCGACCACAACGTCGAAGCCTTTCCTAGATTTTTTCACAGCGACGGCCTCGGCCAGCTCGTTGCGCTTCTTCTCGGCCTTGAGGGCTGAGAGTATTTCTTCGAGCCTCTCGCGCTGCTGCTTCTGCGTCGGGTTCTCTGGGAACCTCGCTTGTATAGTAGCCTCGAAGTAGTTGGAGGAAAGCTTGGTGGTGGCGTCCGACACGGCCTTGCGGAGGATGAGATTTATTTTTTTCTCGAGCTTCACCATGACTCCCTCAACCTCAGTGCCGAATGAAACCGCGGCATTAATGTTGTCGTCGTGCGGCTCGAGGAGCACCATTAGGCCATCTACATTCATGCGCTTCTGTGAAGCCGCCTTGAGGACAAGCCCTTTCACCAGCCCTTCAATATTTTCCGACGACTTCTCAATCCACTCCCGCCCGACCTTTATGCGGCCGCTCCTATAATCATAGTCCAGCATGGCCTTTGAGGGAACGTCAAGGATAGTGTTCTTCTCTAAGTGGCATTGGACACAGAGGCCCCGTATGAGCTCGTTGGTCTCCTTCCCGCATTTCACGCAGAAGCGGTCCAAATGCATCACTTCCTTTTTCGCTGCCTGGAAATCCACATATGCCTCAAGCCGCTGGCCTTTTCTCGGGGAGCAGGGCCGGGTGGGGGTATTGCATTGGCGCTAGGCTGCAGCCCTATAACGCCCTCGGCAGCCTCGATGTAATTCAGGTAGAAGACCGGATTGAGGATGTAGAGGTAAGTATAGATGTATGCAGTGAGGAAGCGCACAATAATGAATGCCGACCAAAAAAACATGGTGCCTTCCTCCCCCGGAAAAAGGTTTATGAGGAAGGCGAGGGCAAAGGAGAGCCCGGAAACTGCGAAGCTGAGGATGGTCGCCTTCGCCACCTCTGCCTTGCGGCAGAGGGAGAGCGAGACAGAGCGCCTCAGGGCTTCCAGCACTGAGACATTCTCATAGACCGCCACCGGGAATATTAGGTAGAAAAGGAAAACGACTGCCACGGCAAGGGCGAGGTAGAATACCGAAAATGCGAGCTGGTACGGGTCGGCTGCGCCACCATCCATTGCACTCCCGAGAGGCACGATGAACGAAGACACAAGCCAGAAAAGCGCGATGATGGCAAGGAAGCAGAGCTCGATTATTATTACAGGGGGGATTGTCTGGGGCGCCTTCGCAGCCGCGCCCTTCAATGCAGAGCTGAGCGAAACCTTTTCTCCGGCCCACACCTGCCTCACCATTATCGGGTACATGGAGCTCATGAAGGTGTCAAGCAGGCTGACAACAATAGAAGAGAAAAGCAGCAGGAGCAGGTCAACAAGCATTGCAACGCTCGGCTCAAGCGGACCGGTGAAAAGCGAGGTGGTGGCGAGTATGAGGGCGCTGTAAAGCGCGGCAACGGTTAGCTTAGGAACTATGAGGACCGGGTTGGCGGAGAAAATTTCAATCGAGTCCTTCAGGGTGGCGGCAAACTTTCCCATAAAATGCACCTACGCGGCCATGCATGTAATCTTCCCAATGCGGCCCATTTCGGCCCATTGGCTCACAGCTCGACTGTCTTCCCAAGCTCCGGAACGATTGGCGTGAAGCCCTCTCCTTTTATGCCCTCGGCGAACTTCTTGGTGGTGTCGGCGTCGCCGTGCACGCATATGACCTTTTCCGGGTTGAGCAGTTTCATTGCGCGGAACAGCTCCTCTTTGCCAGCATGCGCGCTGAAGTCATAGCGCTCAAACTTCGCCTTCACTTCCACATCCACGCCATCGATTGTTATTCTTCCAGTCTCGAGGAGTCTCCTTCCCGGAGTGTCAGCAACCTGATAGCCGGTGAGCATGATGCGCGAGGCCCTGTCCTTGTAGACCTGTGGGAGGTACGCATAAACGGAACCGCCCTGCATCATGCCTGAGGTGCACACTATCACGCTTGGCTCCCTGAGCGCCTTCGCCCTTTCTTTCGGGCCCTTTACCCATTTGACCTTGTCCAGAGCTTTTTTCAGGAACTTCGGGTTCTTAAGGTATGATGGGTTTGCGAGGTAGACGCGTGCGACCTGCTGGCCCATGCCATCAAAATAAATCGGCGCGGATAAGTCGTACTCGTTCAGGACGTCAATAAGCTCCTGGCACCTGCCCACCGCGAAGGAAGGCAACAGGGCGTGGCCCCCTCCTTCTATTGTCTCCTGCACAGCCTCCACAAACTTTTTCTCTGTTTCCTTCCTGTCAGGATGTTCCCGGTCGCCATAGGTGCTCTCTGTGATGAGGTAATCGCACCCCTTTATTTTCTCGAACTGTGCTGGGTTGTGAAGGCGCGTTTCAACATACCTGAAATCGCCCGTGTACACCAAGCTTTTCCTCCCGGCCTTCAACCTTAGCTCGGTGAGGGCAGAACCGACAATGTGTCCTGCGTCATGGAAAACCATGGAAGTGCTGTCAGTGATGTCCATGTTCTTGCCGTAAGGCACGGGAAAGGTGAACTTCTCGGTCTTGGCGATTTCGTCCTTCGCGAACTTCGCGTCCATTCCCTCTAGACCTGCAATCTTCAGGGTGTCGAACCAAAGGATTTTCGCGATGCCTAGCGTGGGCGGCGTCATGTAAACAAGGCAGTTAGTTTCCTGAAAGAGGTGGGGAAGGTTTCCAGTGTGGTCGAGGTGCGCATGAGAAATAATGGCAGCGTTGAGGTTCACCTTCACGGGCAAAGGGTATTGTGTGCCATTAGGCGTGAGCTTAACGCCGTAATCGAGCAGGATTTTGTCCCCGGTATCAATTAGGAAGGCGCTCCTCCCGACTTCCTGCGAGGCGCCCTTGAAAGTGATTTTAACCATCTGAACAATGAATTCAAAAGGCAACATGTTTATATAGGTATTTTGCCCTTCTCCATCCATGAAAGAAAAAACGCTCGGCCTGCTGGAATCTATGAGGCTTGTCCAGAAGCATGGCATAAGGTTCGCACGGCACAGGATTGCCCGAAGCCGGAAAGAACTGGAAGTCGCGTGCAGGGAACTAGGCTTCCCAGTTGCGATCAAGGTCATTTCCCCAAGCATTTCCCACAAGACCGAAGCTGGTGGAGTGGAAATTGGAATCTCTTCGCTTGGCCAGGCAAGGAATGCTTACAGGAAAATGTCCCGACTCAGGGGCTTTGATGGCGCAGTTGTCCAGGAGATGGTGCAGGGCAAGGAAATAATCATAGGCGGAAAGCGCGACGTCCAGTTCGGCCCCACGGTGCTTGTGGGCCTTGGAGGAATATTTGTCGAGGTGTTCAGGGATTACAGCGTCGGGATATGTCCTCTCACAGCAAGGAACGCAGCCGAGATGGTCGAAAGCCTGAAGTCATACCAAATACTGAAGGGCTACCGCGGGAAAAAAGGCGTGAACCTGACGAAGCTCAACGGAACAATCCTCAAAGTGAGCAGGCTCATGATGAAGGAAAAAAACGTGCAAGAGCTCGACCTGAACCCGCTCATCGCTAATGACAAGGAAATCCTAGCAGTAGACGCGAGGGCAGTGGTGAAGCCGGAATGAAATTGGCCCTTGCAATAACTACCTCAAAACTGCCGTGCACCCACGCTGAAAAAAAGACTTCCAGGCAGCCAACCGACCTTGTATGGACCAAACACGAACAACTCCTGCAGTTTCTCCAATGCCCTTCCAAAAAAACCCTCAACCCGCAAGTTGATTGGCCTTTAACCCAACCACTATTAACCTCCGGAGAAGAGTTCCTTACTGCAGATTGATTCGCCAATTGGCATTCTCTGCCGTGGCCCCTGCGTTTGGCGGCAGGGGCACTCTATTTTCCGGGGTTGAGTGGAATTGAGGCTCATAGAGGCAATGCTCTTCAGGCTCTGCATGAATGAAACGATTACGCTCGGCCAGGCAAGGGTCCTGAGGGCGCTCTACGACTCCATAGCCTGCCACCTTATCACCCTCCAGGACGAGACAGGGCTCTCCGAGGAGGAACTCTGGATAGCGCTCCACAACCTGGGGTGCAGGGGAATTGTTTCGGAAAGCGGCGGCATTTACTTCCTCGAAGAACCTGAAGAAAAGCTGCTTCGGCTCATGGACGAAACTACTAGTGTGACTGTCCTCAGCCGGGCTTGAGGCGAGAAAACATAGGCAGAAATATGGCCAGTTAAAAAAAGCTGCGCCCACTTGCAATGAATCGGATTTCGCAGGCCGGGTAATATTTGTGTTGATATAAAGGGCACAAGCAAACTTATGAGCAGACCCGTGATTTATACTGCAGCATTTACGCTTGCTATAATTGCGATGACAGCCATGGCATTACTCGCATTGATTGCCATTGAACCCAATGAGAAAAGCCCGCTTCAAACGGGGCTTGTAATTATTGACGAGACAAAAAACTTGGCAAAAAAGGAGACTCTCTGGCCGAGGCCATTGGCAATTGAACCTTCGCAGAAAAAACCATGGTGGCAGAATACCATAACACCGTTCTAATCACAGTCAGCATGACCCAAACAGAAACGACAAATTCTAGCTCTGACAAGCACAAACCCAGACAGCCAATCAACTAAAACATTGATTTTTAACCGTTTCCGGGGAGAGAATCTAATTCAAATAATACCCCTCCCCAAAAATTCAGAAATTTACCCTAACACCCATTTCTTTGGTTAACTCTTGATAGAATTTCAAGGTCCTTTTTGCTTTTTTCAACCCCAACTTCCGCCCTGTTTTTGTATGAAATCCAGAAATTGCTTTTAATGCATTAATCCGGCCTATGGCATTTTCTATAGCTTGCTTTAGCGGCCATTTTTTTTCGCCTGCAAGAGAAAAAAATCGTGCTATGCCAATATAACCATAAGAGTCTATTTTGTCGGCATCGAACAATATTTTTGCCTCTATGGTTGTCGGCGTATCTTTATAGGAGTGAGTTTTAACACATTCGATTATTTTTCTACTTTCCGATTTACTATAACCAGACTTTTTCAAAATCTTTTGTGCCAACTTCGTGGCCAGAGAATGGCCTTTTTCTTTGTGATTACTTCTTCCAAGGTCATGCAATATTGCCGCCGGCACTATGACAGCCTTAGCTCCGCCCTCAACCATACTTATTTGTACAGCATTATTTCTAACTCTTGTTATGTGGCTCCAGTCGTGGGAATGTCCATTCATTCTTCCATATTCTGATTTTGCTAAAGTTTCTAATTTCTTTAGACCCATCAAAACGCCTGTTTTAATGATTCAATTATATTAAAATAGCAAACTATAGTGTAAAATAATCCTATGGTTAGCCCATTTAAAGGAATTGTGGACGAGTTATTCAGGAGGCAGGTCATTTTTACAGATGGCAGATACATGCTTAGGTCTCCTCTTGTCAAAGATGAGAGGCTCAATTGGATAGGCAGCAAACATTGGGCTCTAATGCAAAACAAGATGGTGAAAAAGTTTGGAAGGGAATATTATGTTTATGATTACTACGCGGGAAAGTTGTGGGGGTATATGTTCTGTTCTAGGGTAGAGTCGCTTGTTAAAACAAAAAGGATAATGGCTGAAACAATGGGGCTGATGAGTGAACACTTGGGATTTGGGAAAATTGAAGCAAAAAAACTTAGTTATGATGAAGATTGGATGACTTTTTATTTTCATGACTCGCCGATATCAAGAGAGTCAAAAAAGCTGTTCGGCCATTTTGAGGAGCCAATAGATTATTCAGTTTGTGGCCTTATTGCTGGCAGCGCTGAAAATGTCATCAAGAGAAAATTCGTTACAATTGAGACTACTTGCATTGCAAAAGCGGATAAAACCTGCACTTTCCACACAATAGGTTTAAACAAAGTGGACAAGTTTATTAACGACAACATAAAAAATGAAGGTCAGATTGAGGTACTAAAGAAAATTTTGACTCTGGAAAATGACCTAGATATCGCCAAAGAAGCTGAAAATTTATTGGCAAATCAGGCCAAAGATGCGCTTAGCGAGGAAGAAGAGTACTTACGTAACGTCAAGTAGTTACTTGCATCCTGTTCTGCAAATACACCACCATACTAATAATATGCTCTTTCTCGTTTGAATTTGGGAATTCTCTTAACAACGCTAATATTTCGTCACCTTTTTGTTTAATTTCTGCAATAGTTTTTTCCATCGAATCAGAATACACTACTTTATAATAAATATTGTTAATTTCTTTTTCACTCAGCCGAAATTTTAGTTTGTTTTCAAATTCGTTTCTCTGCTTACCCGACAATGATTCGTAGTAGTCTATAATAGGCAACGAGTAAAATCCATCACGCATATCCTCCTTAAGATCTTTTAGGTCGTCCCCAACCTGCAGTAACTCCCCAATTTTGTAGGCTATGGCGCCGGTTTTTTTCACGGTTTTGTCGTCTGCATTTGCTGCTATAGCTGCAATCTCCCCAGTCATTTGGAAAAACAGTGCAGCAGTAGGGCCGAGTAACTTATCCCAATATTCTTCTTTTGCCGGAATTTTCCTTTTTTGGGTGAATTTCCATTTTTCCACTTCTCCAACTTCGCCTTGAGTTACGAGGCGTAAAAAAATATCTCTGGCGAGTTTTTTCTTTTGGTCGACTAAGTGATCGGTCCCCTCGAATAGTAGGTGTGTGGCATACATCACATCCAATAAAGATATACCAAATGCCTCCTCCGGAGAGTATTTTCCTCTCACACTTGGAGCGTTCCTATCAGGCCGCACATCTCTTTTGTCTACTTCGTCATCAACTATAAGTGATGCACAGTGGATTAATTCCAATGCAGCTGAAAGTTTATCGAACTTATAGCCCTTGCCGCCCGCCAGTTTATAAAATAGAGTTGTTGAAAAGGACCTGAGGTGTTTTCCACCTTCTATAGAGTCATAAGCGGCCATTTTGAGCGGCGTATTTGAAGGAAAATATTTTTCAAATTCTTGGCTTATAATTTCCCTTATGTTATTTTCAAAATCGTTGGAACTGTTCTCCAACACGGATCCTATTGTCCGATCTTCCTTGATAAGCCCGTTATAACTTTTCTTCCGCAATAGGGGTCACCAGAATGCCATCATTTGCCAGGTCTAATGGGTTTATTCCCTCCAAAAATTTAGTGTAGCGCATTTTTCTGATTTCTAGCGTTCTGTTGGCCCCTCCTGCAATGCTAGAAAAAGTCAATACGATTACTCCATCACATATGAATTCCGATATTTGGTCTGCGCTCAAGCC
>SBBR01000012.1 GCA_005239615.1 archaeon | reverse complement strand
GTCTTTCCTGGTCCGTTTCGGATCCATTGGCAATCAACCTTGCCGCTCTCAGAGCCTGCTTTCTATTTCGTCGGCTATCATGTTGCCGGTTTCCTGCGGGAGTTTGAACACTATGCTCTCCAGGAAGCTTTTTACGACCATTTTCCTGGCATCCTCTCCCGGAATGCCTTTCGCCTGCAGGTAGAAGAGTTCATCCTCCTCAATGTGCGCTACTGTCGCAGAGTGCGTCGCCTTAACATCGTCTGTCTTTATTTCAAGCTGAGGTATCTGGTTGCTGCTTGCCTTGTCGCCCAGTATCATGCTGTGCGTTTCCAGCAGCGCGTTTGCCCTCGCCCCTCCAAGCTCTATCCTTATCATTCCGTCGTAAACCGCCTTGCTCTCGCCCCTGAGCACGGAGTTGAATATGCTGTGGCTTGACGAGTCAGGCGCCCTGTGTACTGAGCTGTAGTTGATGTCATAGTGGCTGTTTCCCGAAGCGAGGAGGAGGCTGTAGTCCTCGGCCCTGCTTCCCTTTCCTTCCAGCATATTGCAGGTGTTTGCCCTTACGAGCCCCCCTTCAAACCACGAGTTGTTGCTGACGATGGAAGAGTCTTTTTCAATTATGCACTGTTGGTAATCGATGACGCTGCCTCTGGCTTCGTGTATCCTTGAGTAGCAGGCACTGCCGCCTTCCATAACATAAAGCGATTCGGAGTAAAGGAGGTTTCCGTTGCCCGTAATTTTTTCTATAATGCCTGCCTTTACGCCTTTTTCCACCACAATAATCCCTTTACCGCAGCTCGCCTCCCCAAGGCTCAGCTCGACAGTCAATGTCTTGCCATCGCATTCCTTCCCAATGATGGCGACAAAACCGTTGGCGAAGTTTGCGTTGATGAACGCCTCGAACTGGTCTTTCGCCTTTTCCTCCTTTGCGAGTATGCCTGCCAGCACTCCGGGCATTTTTTCAGCCGCCTCACTGAACCGCATCACCATGGCACTTCCGCCGGTTATTTTCGGCAACACTTCCGCCTTGCTCGGCGCCTTCAGAAGGCCCTCGAGCCGCGCAATGCTCGTGTACTTGCTCTTCTTCAAGGGCTTCTGCTCGAAAATAAGCCTGTTTTTTTCCCTGTACTCCTCAAGCCAGTCTCCATCGGTTTTGCATGGTTTTTTTTGGTGCTGTTCACGCGCCGCCGCAGATAGAGAAGCCTCTTGCTTCAGCGCAGAGATGGCACTCATGGCGAATTTTGCTGGGGCGGCCGTTCTGGTTTTCTGCATGTCCTCACCCCACCGAGTTCTCCATTTCCATTTCGATGAGCCTGTTGAGTTCAACCGCGTACTCCAGCGGCAGGGTCTTGGTGAAAGGCTGCATGAACCCCAACACTATGAGCGTGAGCGCCTCTGCCTCCGTGAGGCCGCGCGAGGTAAGGTAGAATATCTGGTCCTCGCCGATTTTCCCTACTGTTGCCTCGTGCGCTATCGTGGCTGTAGGTTCGTCAATCTCGACATATGGGTAGGTGTCTGTCCTTGACTGCGGGTCGAGCAGCAGGGCGTCGCATTGCACGTTGCTCCGCACGCCTTTGCATCCGCGCAGCACCTTAATGAGGCCCCTGTAACTCGTCCTCCCGCCGTCCTTGCTGACGCTCTTGCTGTTTATCGTGCTTGTGGTGTTCGGCGCGAGGTGGATTATTTTCGCACCGGTGTCCTGGTGCTGGCCTTTTCCAGCCATAGCAACGCTCAGGACCTCACCCCTTGCCCCTTCTTCCCTAAGGTAAATGGACGGATACTTCATTGTTGCACGGCTCCCGATATTCCCATCGAGCCAGGAGACAGTCGCGTTCCTGTACGCGAACGCCCTCTTTGTCACGAGATTGTAGATGTTGCTTGCCCAGTTTTGCACGGTTGTATAACGCACATGCGAGTTCGGTTTTGCGATTATTTCAACAACCGCCGAATGCAGTGATTGCGTTGAGAAGCGTGGCGCACTACAGGCTTCAATATAATGCACCTGCGCCCCCTCGTCCGCGATTATAAGTGTGCGCTCGAACTGTCCGAAGCTCTCCGCGTTTATCCTGAAATATGCCTGCAGGGGAATATCCACTTTCACGTTTTTGGGCACATACACGAACGACCCGCCTGACCACACAGCGCTGTTGAGTGCGGCAAACTTGTTGTCGTTGAGCGGAATGACCTTCCCGAAATGCTCTTTCACTAGCTCAGGGTATTGCTTGAGGCCCTCGTCCATCGAGAGGAACACAACGCCCTTCGCCTCGAGGTCCTTGCGTATGTTGTGGTACATGACCTCGGAGTCATATTGCCCCCCTACCCCTGCCAGCATTTTTCTTTCGGCTTCAGGTATGCCAAGCCTGTCGAAAGTTTTCTTTACTTCCTCAGGCACTTCGTCCCAGCTGGTCTTGTTGTCCTTTCCGGCGCTCATGTAGTAGATAATTTCACCAAAATTTATTTCGCTAAGGTCGGCGCCCCACTCCGGCATCGGCTTTTCATTGAATGCTTTCAGGGCACGGAGCCTGAACTCCAGCACCCATCCAGGCTCTTTTTTTATCGCCGAGATTTTTCTCACTGTTTCTTCATTCAGACCCTTGTCGAAAACAACCTTGTAATTCTTGGTGCTGTAGCTGAAGTCGTACTTGCCATAATCCGTCTGCGTGAGCTGCCTATCCCTTGCGCGCGTGTCAATTGCGCTTGTCATTGCCCAGGCCTTTTCCCTTTTAGCCATGCAACCGCCTCATTCGACCGCTTCGATAATCTTTACCCCTGCTTCCTTGAGTATTTCCGCGTAGCCTTTCTCCTCGAGATGCTCCGCGAGCTCCGTGCCGCCCGACTTCACGATTCTGCCCCTGTACATCACGTGCACGAAATCTGGCTTCAGGTAGTTGAGTATGCGCTTGTAGTGCGTAATGACCAGTGCGCCGAACTCAGGCGACCTCATCCTGTTGACGGCATCCGCGACCAGCTTGAGCGAATCTATGTCAAGCCCTGAATCGGTTTCGTCCATTATTGCAATCTTTGGCCTTAACACCATCATCTGTAGTATTTCGGCGCGCTTCTTCTCGCCGCCTGAAAATCCGACGTTAAGCTCGCGTTCGATGAAATCCTGCCCAATTCCGAGCTTCGAGCCAGTTTCCTTAAGCTTCTCTCTGAACTTTACCGGGCCCATTACCTCGAGCGGATGCTGTGCCTTGTAAGCCGCCTGCAGGAACCTGCTGAACGGCAGCCCCGCAATCTCAAAAGGGTACTGGAAAGACAGGAACAGGCCTTCGCGCGCCCTTTCCTCAGGCTTCATCGCGAGCAAGTCCTTGCCGCCGAGCCTAACAGTCCCGGTCGTGACCTCATACTTCGGGCTGCCCATTATGGTGTTTGCGAGCGTGCTTTTTCCCGAGCCATTTGGGCCCATTATCGCATGCACCTCTCCCTGTCTCACAGTGAGGTCCACGCCCATGAGTATCTCCTTGCCCTCGATACCTGCGTGAAGGTCCCTGATTTCGAGTTCAATTCCGTTTTTCATCTTTGCACATCCCGAATAAGTATAGCCCAAGAATGCCGGTCGCCCCAGTGGTCGCAAAATCCAGGTCAGATGCCGTTTTATTTTTGTGTTGGCCACATCATATTCGTGCCGCGCCGACTTTTGCGAGCACCTCTTCCGCCGCGTCGAATTCCTTGCACACAACGCATAGGCCTTCAAGGCCCTTGTCCGAGCTCACCATTATTTCCGCCATTTCCTTAATCTTGGCAAGGTCATGCCCATTGAACTTGTGGCTGCCGCCGCGCTTCGCCTTGAGGTACTGGCACACCGCGGCTTCAGTAACGCCAAGCTTTCCGGCAACCTCCTTACGCGCCATTTTCTTCTCTTCCACAAGGTACTTGGCAATCTCCCTCCTTACTGCCGGGAGAACCTGCCAGCCTATAATCTCGCACGGAAACGTCAGGGCCATAAGCAACAATTAACAATTGTTAATGATTGTTTATAAAGGTGTTGGTTCGTGCATTGGACAACTCCAATAAAGACATTTTATCATCACCCGCCATATGCCGTTTATATTGCTTTTGCAATCCAATCTTCCTTCATGTCGAAGCTCAGGGACATGAAGGCGCCTCAGGCGAAGGATGGAGGGGGGTTGCTCTACATGGCCCTTGCGGGCCTCGTCATTCTGGCGTTCCTCAGCATCCTTTACTTTTACGTTTTTGTCCCCGCGCCCAAAATCGACCTTGCCCAGCTCGAGGGCAGTGGCCACTTCACAGGCAGCGCGGACGCGAAGGTACGCATAGTGGAGTTCTCCGATTTCCAGTGCCCCGCGTGCGGCTACGCCCACCCGATAGTCGAAAAAGTCCTTGCCGAGTATGGGGACAAGATGAAGTTCACCTACAGGCATTTCCCTCTCGCCAACATACACACTTTCGCGCAGAAGGCAGCCGAGGCGAGCGAGTGCGCCGCGGAACAGGGAAAGTTCTGGGAGATGTATGACAAGCTCTTCTTGAACCAGGAAAACCTGAAGCAGGACGATCTCAAGACGTATGCTGCAGAGCTCGGCCTTGACACCGCGCAGTTCAACTCCTGCATCGCCTCCGGCAAAACCGCGGCAAGGGTGGCGGCCGACCAGTCCTTCGGGCTCTCCATAGGAGTGAACTCCACCCCGACCTTCTACATCAACGGCGAGAAGTTCGGCAACATGAGCTACGAGCAATGGAAGGCAGTCATCGACGCGCGCCTTGCATAAACCCAATTTCCATAATTCCACCCCCCCAAATTAACCTTGTCCCACACTGCCGCATATGCATATTTTCGCTATGAACGACCGCTGCCTCACGGGTCGCTGCCGCCATCAGGTAATGTCGCCCTTTGCCATAATCCGCCAAGTCGTCGTTTCGGGTGTCCGGCATTATACTAGGCCACGGAAGTCTTTCGGTATTCATACTTGGCCTGATAGATAGCAGGCCATGAAAAGTTCATCGAATTATTTTCTTTGACTGTTATAATTCTATTTTTATGTGCGGCGGCACCCTAACAAAACACTCTGCCTTAAATACCTTTTCCCACAGAATCAATTTCACATTCACATTCATTTTCGGCCAAAAAAGGAGGTTTGTTTTTGTCCCATCACGAATCTGCACCGGCACCATCACAGGGTTCCAGCGAGAACCTCTACCTTCCGGCGAGCATAATACTCTCCGCACTCTTGCTCTCGATGGCAATGGGCCTCTCTGCTTGGGAGGTGAGCGACAAGCTCACATTGGTGTCAACTTCCCTCAAGTCATTGCAGGTGGGCGTGGCTGCGCCTAGCGCTGGCGCAGGTGATGCAGGTGGCCGGGGCGATGCGGGCAATGATACACCTGACCAACCACAGCAGCCTATTAAGATTGACATGAAGAAGCTTTCGGAGGGTTTCCCGACAAAGGGCAATGCGGATGCACCCATAACTATTGTGGAGTTCTCCGACCTCCAGTGCCCGTTCTGCGGCAGCTGGTTCAAGAACGCCTATAAGCAGATTAACGAGAATTACATCAAAACTGGAAAGGTAAAGCTCGTGTACAGGCACTTCCCGCTCAGCTCCCACCCGGAGGCCGCGCCTGCCGCGAACGCGACCGAGTGCGCGAACGAGCAGGGCAAGTTCTGGGAGATGCACGATAAGATATTCCTCAACCAGGCGCAGTTGAGTGCGGCAAACTACAAGGCCTGGGCTAAGGACCTTGGCCTAGACACCGCGAAGTTCGACTCCTGCTACGACTCGAAGAAGTATGATTCCAAGGTGACGGCAGACTTCTCCGAAGGAGCATCGGTGGGTGTTTCAGGCACGCCTACATTCTTCGTGAACGGTCAGATGATTGTCGGTGCGCAGCCCTACGAGACATTCAAGCAGGTAATAGACGCCGAGCTTGCGGGTTAGTGCCCATATCAATTCAAAGGCGGCCGCAAGGGTGCCTGCCCATCCTTTTTTTATTTTTGCCCCACAGCACCAAACCATTTATAATGCCTTTAAGCCCCAACTTATTTCCGATGGCGAATGTCGTCATTTACAGTACGCCTTCCTGCGTGTACTGCAGGCTCGCAAAGCAGTTCTTCGCCGAGAACAACGTGAAGTACACAGAGTACAACGTCGCCGATGACTACGATAGGGCGGAGGAAATGATAAAAAAATCCGGCCAACAGGGAGTCCCAGTAATAGACATCAACGGCAAAATAATCGTCGGGTTTGACAAGCCGGCAATAAAGGCGGCGTTAGGCATATGACGCCGCATTTTTTGTAGGTAGATGCCTTCCATAGCATTCTGGGCGTTTTGGTTTTTTAGTGGTGTACTCATGGATCGATATGATTTCGTCGTAATAGGTTCCGGTTCTGCCGGCCTTCCCGCGGCCATCTACGCAGCGCGCTTCCGCCTAAACACCCTGGTGATTGGTGAACTCCCCGGCGGCACAATCACCCAAACCCATGTTGTCGAGAACTGGCCCGGCGTGATTTCCGCGACAGGGTGGGGCCTGATGGACACGCTCATGAAGCACGTCAAGGCGAATGAGGTCGAGGTGCTTATTGACAAGGTCGTGGACGTGCAGAGGAAGGGTGATTTTGATTTTGAAGTGAAGACCGCTGAAGGAAAATCCTTCAGGGCAAAAACAATTTTGTTCGCGACCGGCACTTCGCGCAAGAGGCTCGGCGTTCCGGGTGAGAAGGAGTTCGAAAATCGTGGGGTGTCCTACTGCGCAGTCTGCGACGGGGCCCTTTTCAGGAATAAAGTCGTTGGTGTTGTAGGGGGCAGCGACAGCGCGGCAAAGGAAGCCCTGTTCCTCGCGGAGCACGCCAGCAAGGTCTACCTCATCTATCGCGGCCCCGCGATAAGGCCCGAGCCAATCAACGGTGAGCGGGTCAAGGCAAACAAAAAGATTGAGCTTGTGCTGAACAGGAACGTGAAGGAGATTTTCGGCGAGAAGTTCGTAAAGGGCGTGAAGTTCAAGGATGGTGGGGAGCTTGCCCTTGATGGTGTGTTCATCGAAATCGGTGCAACCCCCAACTCAGACCTTGCGAAGAAGCTCGGCGTCAAGGTCAATGAGAAGAGCGAGATAATAATCGACGAGGCGAGCCGCACGAATGTCTTGGGGGCGTATGCTGCAGGAGATGTGGCGAACAGGCACTTCAAGCAGGCAATCACGGGTGCTGCCGAAGGGGTGATTGCCTCGTTCTCCGCGTACGAGGACATAAACGCAGCTGCGGCAAGGGCAAAAAAATAAAATTGCCCATTGTGCTGTCAGTGCAGGGGCGATATGTTTTTTTAGGTGTGTGAAATGAGTTCAATCGCAATCATCGGCGCCTCCGCGAACAGGCAGAAGTTTGGCAACAAGTGCGTGCGCGCATACCAGAAGCTCGGATGGCAGGTCTTTCCAGTAAACCCAAAGGCCGTGGAAATAGAAGGGGTAAAGTGCTATGCCTCAATTACCGAGCTCCCGCAAAGGCCCGACCGCGTCTCGGTTTACCTCCCGCCACAGGTCACAATGTCCATAATCCCTGACCTTTTGCAGGCGCAGGTAAAGTCGCTGATATTGAACCCCGGCGCCGAGTCCGACGAGCTGGTGAAGGCGCTGCGCGACAATGGCATAAACCCGCAACTGGTGTGCAGCATACGCCTCGAGGGCATCGACCCTGACAGCTTGCCGTCCGCGTGACCTCCTCTTTCTATTCGCTTTTTTTCCGATTTTCCAGCTCGTAGAGCCTGTTAAAGCCGTCTTCAAATGCGCGGATTGAGGCTACAATTATGTCCGGGCTGGCGGCTTCTGCCGTAACCGTGTTTTTTTGGGTGCGCATTTCCATGCTTACCTGCACAGCGGCATTGCTCCCACCAGTGTCTATGTTCACGCGGTAGTCATCAAGCGAGCACTTGAAGGCGTCTGCAGGAATCGCCTCCCTTATTGCCCTGAGCACCGCATCGACAGGCCCAACACCTATTGCCCCTGCCTCGTGTTTTTTGTCACTATACCTCACTATCACCCTCGCTTCGGGCTGCACGTTCTTTCCCGTGCTGACCGTGAAGTCAATGACCTCCAGTGTTTTGGTGGACTTTCCGCCTTCCCTCATAATGGTGCTGAGTATGTACTTCATGTCAGAGCCTGTCACGGTTTTTCCCTTGGCAAGGAACTGGTCAATCATGGCGCCGACCTTTTCAAGATCGTCCTTGTCCAGCTCCAGGCCAAAGCTTTTCCTGAGGAACACGCCAAGTTCGGATTTGGACGGGAGCGCGGTGAAGGCCGCGGCTGAGACCGCTGGTTCGGCATGAATGTCATAATACGCATAATCGAGGAACCTCATCACGGCCGAAGCTTCCGGGTTGACGGACGGCGGGGATGGAAGGACGGTGAGTATCCCTTTCGTGTCCTTGAGACCCGACCCAGTAAGCACCAGCAATACTGTCTCATCCGCATCAGTGCTTCCTTCGCCGAGGCTTTTGGAGAGCGCCCCGAGAACCATCGCAGAAGACGGCTCCACAAAGACCGATTCCGCTTTTGCAAGCGTCTTCACAGCCTCAAGCGATGACGCGTCATCCAATAGCATCCCACGCCCCCTGCTCTGCCCCATCGCCCTGAAAGCCCTGAACCAGTCAAGGGGCCTGTCAATGGAAACGGCGGAGGCAACGCTTGCAGGGTTCTCGACATACCTGTAGGTTTTCTCTCCGGCATTGAACGCGCTCACCATCGTGTCGGCCTTTTCAGGCTGCACTCCTATAAGTTGCGGCAGCCCTTCGATAAGGCCGAGTTCGAAGAACTCGGAAAAGCCCTTTATCCCTGCAGCGGCATTGGTGCCGCACCCGAGCGGATAGAAAACCTTGTCGGGCGCGTGCCAGCCGAGCTGTTCTGCGGCCTCGAAGGCGATGCTCTTCTGGCCCTCGAACCTGAACGCGTAGTCCCCTGCGAGATAAAATCCTTTTTCCCTGCTGACCTGCGCCGCGAGCCTTGATGTGTCCCCATAGCTGCCGCGCACCATTATCACGCGTGAGCCGTATGCGAGAGACTGGGACAGCTTGGCTGTGGGTGTCCCATCCGGGACGAAAACATAGCATGGCAGGCCGGCGCGCGCTGAGTAGGCCGAAACGCTTGCCGCCATGTTGCCTGTGGAGGCGACGCAAACCGCCTTGGCCCCGAGCTCAAGCGCCTTTGTGAGCTCGACCATCGAGCCCCTGTCCTTGAAACAGCCCGTGGGGTTGACGGCCTCGTTCTTGATATAGAGGTTCCTGATTCCGAGCATCTTGCCCAGCTTTGCCGCCCGAAACATTCCAGTGTTGCCCTCGCTTAGCGTCACTATTTTGCTATAGTCCCCGATTGGAAAGAAAGGGAGGTACTTGATGGCGGATATCGGGGAGCTCTTCAGCAGGTGAAAATTAAGCTTTTGGGTAAGCCCTTCGTAATTGAACGCCACTTCGAGCTGCCCTGAGCACTTTGTGCAGAAAGTGCACGTTTCCCTCTCATCGTGCTCCGCGCCGCACTGAAGGCACCGAAGAGAATAATGGTTGTTGTCACTTTGCCGCGATTGCATCGACCTCCACCTCCGCGCCCTTGGGAAGACCCGCGACCTGCACCGTGGCCCTTGCAGGCTTTCCGATAAAATATTCCGCGTACACCCCATTCAGCTCGCCGAATTTTCCAAGGTCGGTCATGTAAACCGTCACTTTGAGGACCCTATCCATCCCTGAACCTGCCGCTGCGAGCACCGCGCCGAGATTTTCAAATACCTGCCTTGCCTGTTCCTTCATCCCACCAGCCACAAGTTCGCCTGTTTTGGGGTCAACCGGCAGCTGGCCAGAACAAAAAATGAGCCCACCATACTCTATTGCCTGCGAGTAAGGCCCAATGGGCTGCGGCGCATTGCCAGTGCTTATAGCCTTAATTCTGTCCGTTGCTGGTTTGTCCCCTTGCTGCATTAGTTGTCCCCCTTTTTTCGTTTTTCCGGTGCGGTGGCTGTTTTGTGCAAAAGAACGGCTTCCCAAAAATAGATTATTCTGCAGGGAGCCGTTCAAGCAATAATTATTATCTGAATAATCGATGCGGCGGCCTGCGGGCAAACAGACTTATTTCCAAAACCCTGGGCCATGACAAGAAAGCGACGTGTAGTGTTTTTAAAATGCTTTTTTGCGCCCTTGTCTGCCTCTAGTCGCTTTTTAGCTTTTTCCAGGTAAGTCACCATCATGGATGCAGCCCCATCAAATATTGACCCGGAAACCCTCGCAGCCCTTGTGACATCAGTGGCGGGCCTAGAGTTTTCAACCTTTGAGATCGGGGTCTTGTGCCAGGATAAGAAGAAAAAATCCGCGATAAGGAGGCAGGTCATCGGTTTTGTTTCGAAACATCTTGGCAAAACCCACATCAGTGACGGCTTTGACCTCTACATCTTAATCGACCTTGAAAAAGCCCGTGTGGAGGCCACGCCGCAGTCGGTTTACGTTGAAGGCCGCTACAACAAGTTCTCACGTAAGGTCGCCCAGACCTTCCACTACTGCTTCAAATGCAAGGGCCGCGCAAGGGGCTGCGATTTGTGCAATGGCACTGGGAAGCTCTCCGAGCATTCTGTGCAGGAGTTGATCGAAAAAGCCTTCACCCCAGCCTTCGATGCAGAGGGGACAAAGTTCCACGGCTGCGGCCGCGAGGACGTTGATGTGCGGATGCTTGGCACTGGGAGGCCGTTCGTGGTCGAGCTCGTGCAGCCGAAAAGGCGGGTCGCTGATTTGTACGCTATCGAAAACAGTATTAATTCCGTGAACGCGGGCGTCATACAGGTCCAGGGCCTGCGCTACTGTGAAAAGGGGCGGGTTGCGCAGCTGAAGAATGATGCCTTCCGCAAAATCTATTCAGCGAAGTGCAAGTCCTCGGGGTCGGTGACCAAAGCCGAGTTGTCGACTTTGTGCGGGAAGACGCTTGAAATAGTCCAGCGCACCCCTGAGCGGGTGGAGAAGAGGCGCTCGGACATGGAACGCAAGAAAACCGCACAACTCCTGAAGGCTGAAAAAACAGGCGGCAAGGATTTTATGCTGGAAATCCTCGCCTCGCACGGCCTCTACATCAAGGAGTTCATATCAGGCGACGGCGGGAGGACAAATCCGAGCATCAGCTCGCTTCTCGGGAAGAAGTGCATGTGTGTGGAGCTCGACGTGCTAGAAATAATGGTGCAGGGGCAAAATGGCAAGCAATGAATTTGGAAATGCCCCAGTCTCACGATGACAAAATGTGCTGCACTTACTGGTCCACATCCTCTATTCCGTTCTCCGTGACGCGGTAAACTGCCTCACCGTCCGGTAAATGCGGTGAGTCCACGAGCTTCGCCACTCTCTTATCCTCCTTGCTCTTACGCAAGTATAACCTAGTTTTAGAATTGTGTCCGACTATGTTCCCCCCGATTGGAGATGTCGGGTCGCCGAACATTATATCTGGGCGCTCCATGACCTGGTTCGTGACAAGCATTGCTATGTTGTTCGTCTCCGCAATTTTGGCAAGTGTTCTCATGTGCTTGTTGAGCTTCTGCTGCCTCTCGGCAAGCGTCCCCCTGCCGATGAACTCTGACCGGAACTGCGAAGTGAGGGAATCGACAATCACCAGTTTTATATTTTTTTCCTTTATCATTTCCTCAGCCTTCTCCGCAAGCAGCATTTGGTGGTCCGCATTATAAGCACGGGCCACGTAAATGTTTTTGAGCACTTCCTGCGGGTCAAACCCCTGCGCTTTTGCAATTGCCTCAACCCTCTCAGGCCTGAAACTGTTTTCTGAGTCAATGTAGAGGCAGTTCCCGCTCAAGCCCCCCTTTTCTACAGGTAGCTGCACTGTTACCGCTGTCTGGAAGCACCATTGGGTTTTTGAACTCGCGAATTTCCCGTACACTTCCGTGATTGATTGCGTTTCAATCCCACCACCTATTAGGTCATCAACTGCCTTGCTGCCAGTAGTAAGCTTCCCAACGAGCTTTCGCTTCTCCGCAAGTGCGGCTGCGGTTTCATAGCCCATCTCGAGCGCATCGCGCGCTGCGTTAATCGCCTTTGCGGCCGTGAGCTCCCCAAGCCCTGCAGCCTCAATCAGCTCCGCGGGGGAAGCAACAGCAATTGTTTCAAGCGTCTTGTACCCAGCGCTCGCGAGTTTCTCAAGCGCCTGCGGCCCGATGCCCGGCAAATCCTCTATGCTCTGTATCTTCCCTTTCGCCATTATGGATTCCTCCTCAAAAGCCGAGGCCTTTTCGCACAACCGCCTTTGGCGTGGCGTTGCGCATTGGTCGATTGGCTTTCCTAAGGAACATTGCGCGGGAGTTTATAAATAACCAGGGGACGTCAGTGCCGGTGCGGGGCACAGGAACATTTACTGAAATGCAACCGAAAGAATGTTGATAAGTACACAAAATATTGCCCATTTATGCCGGCCCCAGCAAAAGAGAAGTCAAAGTCACAATGGCTGCCTATAGGGACTACGTGACCCAGCATTCCCGCCTGCATAAAATTTGCCGGTTCCAATCTTTTGAAAAACCGTATAAAAGTGTATTTTGTACGTTCTTTCTGCAACTTGTTCCACTGTCCCATTATAGCCAAAATCAAGGAGGGCTTTGGATAATTTCAGAGCTTCTGGCGTGTTAGATTTTACAACAAAATCAAAAGCTATATTCTTTTTGAGCAGTTTCCTTCTCAGTCTTTCATAGGCGCCGGGGATGTCTTCGATTTTTATTTTTGCCATGTTAGCGTAGAGCAGGTTTGAGACAAGCTTATTTACAGGTTGTCTGTGCAATGAATCTCGTGCGAAAGGCAAAAGTTTTCCCGGGTCTCTTTTCCCTCTGAGCATAGTCATCTGCCCCTTTCTTTGTTTATAATTGCGTAATTTCCAAGATGCAGCTCTATTTCTCCCAGGTTCTCTCTCGTGTAAGCGCCTTCGATTCGTACTTCATCTCCTTCATCTAATTCCGAGATCTTCTCGCACATCTCGTTCCACGCCGTGGCTCGCACTTCCTTCAGGCCCTCGCTGATAATGAAGTTCATGACCTTGCCTTTTCCCCGCTCGTTCTCGAATTCCTTCGCCTCAAAAATCTTCTTGATTTTCACCTTCACGCACACATTGTTCATCCCTGCGTCGAGGTCGTTTAGGGCGGTGATTTTTTGTGTGGCATTGGCATTTACAGGCAAATCGATTTTTTCCTCGGCGCGCGCGACAGAGCTGTTGTAGTTCAGACCGAGCTGGAGCTGGCCGTTGTAGGATGAGACGGAGCAGTTGGTGAATTTCAGGGTGTCGCCCCTTTTCACGCCCAGCGCGGCGGCGTATTTCTCTATTTCCGTGTTCCAGAATGTCGCCCTTATTTCCCCAGTGCCGTCC
>SBBR01000033.1 GCA_005239615.1 archaeon | reverse complement strand
GTTTCGAGTTAAGGTCCGGCAACTCTGTTTTTTCTTTGAGCGAGTCCAGCTTTGATGTCGCGCATACTGGTGATGGCGTGCTTTTCGTGAAAAAATCTTATGGCGAGTCAAGGTCTTTCAAGGGTTTTTTTGACCTCAACTCCACCAACTCTGGTGATACGAGGCAAATGGTTTTGGGAACAACAAATCCGGGGACCTGCACTTATGTTCTCTACTCTGATTTTGTGGAAAAAGAATCGGATTGTGCGTTGAAGGAACTTTTGCCAGTTGACTTGAGTGTGGAGGGTGATGCGAATCGCTTTGATGGGAACGAATTAGTGACCGTGGCAGTAAAACTCGCTGGGACTGATGGCGCGCCAATTGTGGGTGAAAAGGTTTTGCTCGATGCTGGTGGAAAACGTGAGGAGCTCACGACAAGCTCTGCTGGAATCGCGGAAACGAGCGTTGGGGCGGGCGAATCAAGGGGCTTGGTTTCGGCAAGTTTTGCGGGTAATGATGATTATTCCGAGGCCACGGGAGTAAAGAGGTTCTCGGTTGGAAACCCAGTGGCGTGGAATTATGGTGGAGAGGTCTTGGGTTTTTTCGGGGCTTATTACGCGGTTTTCCTGATTGGGAAAAAACTTTTGTTGGGGGCCATGTGAATGGGCATCTTGGAGTCAATAACAGGCATTGGCAGTGATGTCGTGAACACGGGCCTGAGCACAATAAGCAATATCCTTGTGGCGTTCATTACTCCGCTTTTGGATGTGGGCAAGACCATGATTGTGAGCAACATTAACCCATTCCACTTCCAAAGCCTCTGGGTCGTCATTGTAGGCGCGATTTCGTCCTTTTACTTCCTTGTCTTCCTCATTGTTGGCCTAAAGTTTTTGCTTGGTAGTTATGATGCCGAGCAACGCAAGGACGCAAAAGAGTGGCTCAAAAAAGCAATCCTGTTGGTCATAACGGTGAATGCTTCGCTCGTGCTTTATTCTCTCGTGCTGGACTTGAGTTCTAGTGCCGCAGTCATGCTTTGGGACGATAGGTTCGAGTCGCTATTTGCAATCGAAAACCTTAACGTGACGGACATCATGTGGCTTGGCTTGTTTGCAACCGCGCTACTGCTCGCCGTGATTACGCTTGTAGCCAGACAGATTTTCCTCATAATGGGTGTAATGCTCTTTCCAATCGGCCTGTTCCTTTACTTCATCGAACCGGTCAAGGTTTACGGCTCGGCAATAGTGAATGTGATTGGAGGCGTGGCATTCATGAACGTGCTTGACGTAGTGATACTCATTGCCGTGCAATTATTCTGGGCCGAATTCAACACCATGCAAGTAATGAACATACTCGCGCCTAGCCTAGGGTTTCTGTTCATTGCCGTGGCAAACGTCGTTTTATTCGTGCTTGCCGTGCTCAAGGGCATTAGCGTGTTAGGAGTCAAGGTGAATGTGGAGACAATAGTCAAAGCAGTTGCTGGGACAGTCGCAGTGTGAAAGGTGAAAAAAATGGGTGTTAACGTTCACGAGGTTTTTTGCAGCAAGTCTTTGGTTGTAAGGACTTCAACTTTTGATTGTTTTTTGAGTTTTGAGTCCTGTGACCATAGAGGGCAACCAAGCTTGAGTGCTAACGCGAAATACTCGGCGTCTTTTATGTCAGGAGTTATTTCACGCGCCTCACTCAGGAATCCCGAGTATTCGTACGCTGGAACAATTTCGATTACAATGGAATTTAGCACCAAGAATAATCACTTTCCAATTCAGATGCTTAACCCGTGCCTCTTTGCAATTCCCCTTTTTATCTTGTCCCCAAATTCAACGACATCTTCCTCGGTCAGGTCGCTATCCTTGGTGAGTTCGTCAAGCTTTTTTAGGATTTTGAGCCGCTTTACCCGCTCCTCCAAAAACTGCCTGGTTTCCTCACTCCAATTAACCCCCTTTATTTCGGAAATCTCTTTCTTGAGCTTATCCGGAATAGCCAGAGTAAGAGTTGCGTTACCCATCAAAAAACACCCCCAAAGTGTTTACACTACTAATAGTGCATTTAGTGTTAATAAGGTTTTCGGCAAAGGTGATTTTTGTGCCGTATGAAATTCCACAGAACCTCAAGTACAAGGAAAAAATAACCTTCGGCCTCACCATCGAACAGTTGTTCTGGCTCGGCACCTTCGGGCCAGACATAACCTTCCAAGCCGGCAAGGACTGGCATGCAATAGAAGTAGAAACAGGCAAAACACTCGAAAAAAACCCGACCGGCCTAAACAAAAAAATCGCTAAAAACGATTCCATGCAGCACCTCAAAAACTGGTTCTTCGTCCTTACAGATGCAGCTCTTAAGCCAGAGTATGAGCGGCTCCACGAAACTTATGGAGAACGGAAGTAAAAGAAAAAATCAAAGAACTATTTGAATAACCCCTATTTTCTTACCATCCTCTACCCAGAATTTTTTTTCCGATTCCAACTCGTTGCACATCACTGACTCGCTTTTGGTTGCCGCCTCAACCTTTTTCTCCAAAAAACTCTTTCGCACCTCCAGCTCCGAGTTTTTCCTAAGCCGCGGTCTTCGTGCGCTTAAACCCTCCCCCCACCTGATGCGCTGAGAATGGGGTTGCCTTGCGGCTAAGGGATTTAATGCGCCCCGAAAGCCCGTGAACCAGTTTTTTCGGAAAAACTCGTTTTTACCGCTGGAGGTGATTAAAGATGAGTTTTTGGTATCAGACAAAGGTTTCGCAGAGGGGCAACCCTTTCAGCGAAGGCATGACAATGGCCGACTATTACAAGGCCATGAAGAGGAGGGAATCGCAATGAAGGTGAAGGAAATCACTATCCAGGTTTCCCAGAAAGTCGGGATGCCCAATTTTGGCAGCAAGGAATTTAGCCTTTCAACCACCACCGAGTTGAATGACAGGGACGACCACAAGTCAACCCCAAAAAAAATCGATGGTCAGAAGTGCATTGCTTCGCCTATTTTGGCCATTTCTTGTTTTCTGACTTCATATTTCTTTTTCATGTTGCCAAAAGTAGCGATGTAACAGCGATACTCGGCTTCTTTCAAAAGTTCACCAATTTTTTTGTCAACCTCGGTTCGCTTCATTTTTTTCTTCGCCATGCTATCCCTGAGAAAATCGATCCCCCGCCTGAAAATATCATCAGCATCATAAAAAGTCTGAATCAAGCCAAGGTGCAATCTCTCCTCAAGAGCACGTGTATAGACCGGCCCAAACAAGCTGTCCGTGTGAAATGCTTTCCAGAGTTCCAGTTTCTTTTCGTCGCTCAATTCCTCTGCCATCAAAAAATCACATTAATTGAAAGTCTAAAGGTTTATATATACCTTTTGGCCTACTTTACGAATGGATGAAAATGGTTGAGCGAATACCTACCTCTATAGAGGGTTTTGACAAGCTCGTTGAAGGCGGTTTCCCGAAGGGCTCCATTATACTCATATCCGGCACTCCTGGAACAGGTAAAAGCATTTTCGTGGCGCAG
>SBBR01000038.1 GCA_005239615.1 archaeon | reverse complement strand
TCAGTTGTCACCGCAAAGATACTTGGTGATTGGGAAGTGGTCGGGGATGGTAACAACGGAAATCTGGTGGTGAAGGGCAAGATGCCCGACAGCAAAGCATTTTCCGTTCCGCTGAGTTTAGGAGTGCAGCGAATTTCAGGCAGGAGATTCACCGGAAAAATTTCCCTCACCCTCCTGAAAAAGGGCGGGAAGGTGTCATTGCACGAGTGACACTCTGATTCTCTGATAACCATCGCCCCCAGGGCCGACGATTATTCCCTCCGCGACTGCCGCTTGGGAAATGGCCAAGCCTTCTTTTTCGCCTCGGCCCACGGCAAATGTCTTTCCGTCCGCCTCGACCCTGTAGCCGCTACCGAGAAATAACCTGGCGTCCAATTCCATTTCACCGGCGCTGGCGCTCTCTCTGGCCCATACTATAAGGAGGTCGTGTACCTTCTGCGCCGCGACAAGCTTCTCGCCCGGGAGAGCATTTCCATCTGGACCTGAGTGGGCTAATAGTATGAATGCCAAAAGCAGGAGTGCGGCAAGCCCAGCTTCGAGCGAAAACATGCCGTCACTTTTCACACACCTCAACCCCCAATACTACCTTCTCGTCAACCACCCCCCGGACAACCACGAACCTTTCCATGGAGAGGCAAACGTTTCCCGACATGCGGAAAAAGTATTTTTTCCCCGGTTCGTGACGAGTCCTCGTGTAGAGGCCAACGACCACACGCCCTCCAACGTCCCGCGCGCCAACCCTTTCCAGCAGTGCCGCGTCGAGGAGGTTCGGCTCGACCCTTTTCTTTTCATTATTATAGTAGGCAGCACCAAGCAGGGGTTCGACCTCGTTCCTGTTCTTCACCAGCGCCTCGGAGACCGCGGATGCTAGTAGCAGCCTGTCGACCATCGTCGCTTCCAAGCGTGCGGAGGCGACCGCTGACTCAGCGGCAGTGAATGTTATTGAGAACATGAGCATAAGCATTGTGGCGGCGAAGATTGCGTCAATGCTGAACGCCTGACCGCGCCCTCGGCCGATGGAAATGCAATTCACCTTCGCCACCTATGGATGCCTGGCCACCACGGCTTTTGAATTCGCCCAGGGGCGACATGGGCACACAAACCCTTTTGCCTTGCACTGCTGCCCAGTAGGTATTCACACCTGCATGGCGGCATCAGATGTTCTCGACCTGCCTGAATATAGAATCGGTTTTTTGCGCGAAAACCTTCGAGCCCTTCTCCGCGGTCTTCTGGAGTTGCGTAACCAGGAGAAGCACGATGGCTACCACCGCGGCCAGCACTATTATCATTTCAATCGAGACCTGTGCACGCTCGTTCGCAGGAAAAAACCAGAACACCATAAAAACCCAAGAATAAAGGCAGAAAACAATTTATAATTATTACGTCAATCAACGAATCTGTGTTTTGCCAGCTCTTAGTCCCCTTTTTAATGTTTTTTGCGAAGAATTAGACAATGAACAAACGCGAAATGAACGATCTCTTCATAAGCTGGCTCACGATAAGCCTCGCGTTCGCGTGGATAGGCACGCGCATACTGAGCCAGGGTGGCCTGCAGGAGTTCGTGGTGCAGTTCCTCGTGGTCTCGATAGCGGTCGGCACAGGCTTTGTGCTGCACGAGCTCGCGCACAAGTACGTGGCCATACACTTTGGCGCACACGCCGAGTTCAGGGCATGGAAGGATGGCCTCATCCTGGCAGTGGTGCTTGCCCTCATCTCGAACGGCGAGTTCGTTTTTGCCGCGCCCGGGGCAGTGTATGTGCTCGGGAACAGGATTTCGGTTAGGCAGAACGGCATCATATCACTTGCGGGGCCGGTGACCAACCTGCTCATAGTTCTCTTCTTCGGGCTGCTGCTTTCCGCACTGAGGCCGCCGCAGGGCTTCCTCCTCACGACAATCCTCACGGTGATGCACATCAATTTTTTCCTCGCGGCGTTCAATATGCTCCCGATTTTCCCGCTCGACGGCAGCAAGGTTTTCGCGTGGAGCAAGGGCGCTTGGCTCGCCACAACTCTAATTGCGGCGGCTGGGGTATTCTTCTTCCCTGTTGCGGCGGGGATTTTCTACGCGCTGTGAAAGCCATTAAAGTTCAAAATCAAGAAACACAAATTATTTCACACGAAAAAGAAATACAAGGACACGCCGTTTTTCCACCACGCTGTGCACGTGGGAAAAGGCAGGAAAGCCATTACCATAACCAAGTTCAGGGCAATGAAAAGTGGTGCCCACCTCGATTACGGAAAGATTCTCAGGAAGACCAACCTCAACGAGCTGCCACAGATAATAAATTTCCTAAAGGGCGAGCTATCGCTAGTTGGGTTCCGCCTACTGACAAGACAAGATTACAGACTTCTGCCGGAGGACATTAGAATAATCTATGATCAGGTATGCCAGGACCTTGCAGGCATACAATACGCATGCAGGAATCCCCCCGAACAAAGGAGACATATGACGAATACAGGAAGTTTTACTCAGAATGGAAAAGCAACCTGGTGCGCGCACACCTAAAGTATGCATGGAAAATAGTAGCGAACAGGCTAAGGGGAAAAGCTTGGTCAAGGTAAACTCGTACCGAGGACGCAGTTCACCGCACGTAGCTCGGCTTGAAGGCCTGCACGACGTTGTCCTTGAAGGCGTCATAGGCCTCGGCAGTCTCTTTTGAGATGGTCGGGGTGATTTTCTTCATCGCTGCTTCGAAGTGTTGCATCCTCACTCCGTTTGCCTTGAACTCCGACTCCGAAAGGGCAATGAGGGCGGCTTCTCTGATAAGGCCTTCTATATCTGCGCCACTATACCCTTCCAACATAAATGCTAACTTTTCAATTAAACAACCCCTTAACATTTGTCTTACTTCATTTTTTTTCTGCTCATTCAATGAGGCAACATATTTTTCTCTATCGTCAAATGTTTTCCGCTTCTTCAGCTCTAACAGATCTGGCTTTATTTTCTTTAGCAACAATATGTTTTTTTCTTCTTTCATTAATACGTCGTTAATATTTGAATCTAAAAGAGTTAGGTCGATATTTTCAATATTCGAAATTTTCAGGAGAGCAAAAAGTTCATCCTTAATTTCTTTCTTTAGTTCTAAAAATTTCTCTTTCTCAGCCATAGTTTTCTTTTTTCTAAGTTCTAGTAAAGCCTCATTCAAAATCAATTTTTTCAAAAGCTTGTCAATAAATTCATCTTCATTGGCATAAATTAAAGTTTTACGACTATGGATATCTATAATGCTTTTTCTTGACAATGGGTCGGGCGCCGACACCTTCACTATCTTGTCAATCCTGCCGGGGCGAATCAGCGCTGGGTCGATTAGGTCTGGCCTGTTGGTTGCGGCGATGAAAACCACTCCCTTGAGCTCCTCCACGCCGTCAAGCTCTGTGAGGAGCTGATTGACCATGCGCTCAGTGACGCCGGAGTCGAAAGACATTCCTCTCCTCGTGGCGACACTGTCAATCTCGTCAAAGAAAATCACCACAGGGGAGACCTGCCTCGCGCGCAGAAAGACCTTCCTGATGCCTTTTTCCGATTCACCGGCCCAGAGGCTTATGAGCTGTGGCCCTTTTATGCTGATGAAGTTCGCCTCCGACTCAGTGGCAATGGCCTTTGCTATCGCGGTCTTCCCGCAACCGGGCGGGCCGTAGAGAAGGATTCCTTTCGGTGGCCTGATGCCCATCTTGATGAATGACTCGGGGTTCTTCAGGGGCCACTCGACCGCCTGCTTGAGTTCGAGCTTGACTCCTGCAAGCCCTCCTATGTCCTCCCACTTGACGTTTGGCACTTCAATCGAGACTTCTCTCAGCGCGGAAGGCTGCACATCCTTGAGTGCCTCCTGGAAATCGTCCTTCGTGACCTCGAGCGACTCGAGGACTTCGGGAGGAATTGTCTCCTCCTCGAGATTTATTTTTGGGAGATAGCGCCTGAGGGCCTTCATCGCGGCCTCCTTCGCGAGCGCCTCTATGTCCGCTCCTACAAAACCATGCGTGATTCCAGCGAGGTAATCGAGATCCACGCTCTTCGCTAGCGGCATGCCGCGCGTGTGTATCTGGAAAATCTCCAGCCTCCCGCTCTTCGACGGCACCCCTATCTCCATCTCGCGGTCGAACCTCCCAGGCCTGCGCAGCGCCTCGTCGATGCTGTTCACCCTGTTAGTCGCGGCGATGACAATCACTTGGCCGCGCGCTTCCATGCCGTCCATTGCAGAAAGCAGCTGTGCGACAACCCTCCTTTCCACTTCCCCGACCACTTCGTCGCGCTTCGGCGCAATCGCGTCAATCTCGTCGAAGAAAATTATGGAAGGCGCGTTCTTCTCCGCCTCCTTGAAAACCTCCCTTATCCGTTCCTCTGCCTCCCCGACGAACTTCGACATAATTCCTGGGCTGCTGACAGAAATGAAGTGCGCCTGCGTCTCGTTCGCCACAGCTTTCGCGAGCAGCGTCTTTCCAGTGCCAGGCGGGCCGTAGAGCAGTACCCCTTTGGGTGGGTTGATGCCGAGCCTGCGAAAAATCTCCGGATGTTTCATGGGAAGCTCAATCATCTCCCTGACTTTCTGCACCTGGCCTTCCATTCCGCCTATGTCCTCATAGGAAATGCGCGGTATGCCAGTGAGACCGTCCTTCACAGGTTCCTCCTTGAGGACGAACTGGGTGAAGTCTGTTACCTTCACAATGCCACGCGGGTTGGTATCGATTACCTGGTAAATGAAGCCGGAGCCGAAGACTGAAATGAGCACCTGGTCACCTTTGTTAAGTGGCCTGCCGATGAAGTTCTTCTTCAGGATGCGGTCATAACCTGATGCTATGATGCGCACCTCTTGTATAGGGGCAAGCACGACCCGCTTTGCCTCGCTGAACTCGGCCTTCTTCACCACGACCTTGTCGCCTAACCCTACTCCGGCATTCCTGCGGATGAGGTTGTCCATCCTAATGATGCCACGGCCCTCGTCCTCTAGGCGCGCTGGCCAAATCACGGCAGCGGTGCGCTGCGTGCCGATTATCTCTATAATATCACCTGAAGTGACGACTAAATCATCCTTCGTCTTGCGGTCCAGAGTTATGATGTTCCTGCCGACGTGCGAGGGATCTGGCTCTTCAACCTTCAGCGTGAGTTGCCTTGGCTTGTTCTCCTGCATAATTAAGTGGGAAAGTGAAAAGTAATAAGAAGGTTACTTATCAGTAGTCGGCAAAGGCCGCAGCAGCACAAAAAATCTGGGTCTCATTTTCCGCGGCTAAAGGCCACCGAAATCCCGCCGGATGGCAACAGCGCGACAATGTCATCGAGGTTTATGGCATACCTGTCGCCTAGCTTCAACGAAAAAATCTTCAGGATTTTCTTCGCGGCGTCCCCCTTTGGGTCGTTCCCGGAACTCACATATAGAAAAAAATCACTGTTTGCCCTGACTGCTGAAGGCGGCCCTGAATGCAATGCAACTTCGCCATTCTTCGCCCTGAACCCGACCGCGAACTCCAGCGGCATTTTCCTATACCACTCCCGCTTGCCATAAACCATGAAAGCCCCGGCGCCTATTGATTCGCCGCTCGGCGCTGCCTTGGTGACCTGCTCCGGAGAAGCTGAGTAAACATCCACCGCAGGGAGCTTATCGCGCCATGCACTGGAAAACACGGCGGCAAATGCGGCGGCTTCCTTTCTGGATTGCTCTCCCGGCAACCCGCCAGCGGCCTTAAGGATTGTGTGGGCTGCGCCAGGTATGTCGGCATGGAAAAAAAGGTCGCCGTGATGCATAAGCTTGTTTACAATTGCCTCGTTGCCGTGAGCATCCCTCCCTGCAACAACAAGGAAGCCCTCACTTGTGAAAAACCAGTGGTGTTTCTCGTACCATTTCCTCTCGCGCTTCCTGAGCAGCGGCTTTGAGGGCGCTGCGGCAACTTTTTCCGCCTCCGCCTTCTTACTGAGCTCCTCGATGCCTCGGCCCAAACCTTCAAGCTTCTTCCTGAATTTTTTTGACTGCTGGAAATAAATTGCGGCGTTCTCTCCAGCAGACTTCCGGAGGTCTATCTCAACCCTCATCAGTCCAGCCCCCTCGATTTCCTTATTATGCTCACGAGGGAGTCTATGCGGGAGCCCAGCTTGTAGAAGGGCTCTGTCACATAGAATGTTTCCTTCGCCTTGATGAAATCATGGATGCCGCCTATCTTCCCGAAGTAGTTCTCATTCATGTCGCGGTGGTAGGACTCTATGTCGCGGTAGATGTGCCTCGCCATGAGGTTCCAGTTGCCAGAGCCGACAACCCCAGTGAGGAAGTAAATGTGCGGATCCCTCTTTACCTCCGCGGTGAACGCACTGAGCGCCTTTTTCTTGGTGAGGTCCGTGTGCAGGAAGGTCAGCACTTCGAGGTTGTAGCCGAACTTCTTGAAGTCCATCTTCGGCCCGAAGCCAGTTATAAGTGATTCCTTCGCGAGGAAATCCAGCGAGGATTTTATCGTCGCTTTGTGGTAGCCAGTCCTCCTCTGTATGTGCCTGATGTTTGGCGATACAGCTCCCTGCTCGAGGAGCGCCCTGAGGATGTTGAGCCTTATCTCGTCTTCGATCTTCATATGCAAAGCCATAGGGGACAAATGGGCTTTTGTAACATTCATTTTATTAATCAATGTAATTTTTGCATAGGAAAAATACGCTAGAGTATATATAGGCGATGCAGTGATAATAGTTCTATCAATAAAGCAAATTGGGATCCAATCCTAAAAGTGAATCAATGCACAGGTAACCGGGATTGGGGTTAGGCTCACCAAAAAGCTGATTTTACTTCTCTAGCCCTGCCCGGTTACAACACAACTAAACTCAAGCGTTGCCAAATGGAAAAAGTGTGGGAAGCCCCGGTCCACTAAGCAATAGACAAATTATAGCAAACCGCAAAAGTTTTTCGATATTTTTGGGTAGTTTGCTATAGGCAGACACAAGAAACAGCCTTTTGCTTTCTCTTGGAAAGAGAAAGTAAAAGCTGGCGAAAAAGAAAGAGAACGGCTTCGCTGAAAAACATCCATATAGTCACGGGATTACTATGAAAAATAGCCGAATTACTTTCACTGTCTGCTATATTTTGCTACTCCGGCCTTGTTGTTCGCGCGAGGACAGGCATTTGTGCAGTTTACTCTGTGGAGGTTACTGAGTTCCAGCCCGCAGCGGATTGGAGGCCAGCATCGCCTTCTTTGCCGCGCGCGCCTTCCACTCGTCCTTTGTGGGGCAATCCATGTTGATGCACATCTCAAATCTAGCCCTCTGGCCGAAGACCTTTATTACAGGCTTGTCGCATACAGGGCACAGCCTGTTAGCGGCCGTAATCTTCCCTTTTTGCGGCAATGGGTAGGTGTTAGTGCATTTCGGGTAATTGGTGCAGCCGAGGAAGCGCTTCTTGTTGCGGCTCATGAGCATCCTAAGCTGGCCGTCGCACCTGTCGCACTTCCCGATTATTGAGTCTTCCCTGAAGGCCGTGCGGAGTTCCGAACCTATCTGGTCCTTGTTCGCAAGGAGCTTCTCGAGAACACGGTGAAGGAATTTCCTAGATTCCCCGACCACTTCCTTCTTGGCCTTCTTGCCAGCGGCAATCTTGTCCATCTCCTTCTCAAGCTCGGCAGTCATGTCCGGCTTCACCGCATCCACATTATGGCGCTCAAGCGAATCAATGACCGCAAACGCGATTTTGTTTGGTTCAATTGCCTTTGTGCCGCTCAAATATCGCCTCGCGTAGAGTTTCTGTATTATCGTGTGGCGCGTACTCTTCGTGCCGAGGTTCAGGTCCTCCATCAGTTTGATGAGTGCGGACTGGCTGTAGCGCGAGGGCGGCTGTGTCTCCTTCTCGGACATCTTTAGGTCCACGAGCCTAACTTTGTCCCCTTCATTCAGCTCCGGTAGGATTACCTCGGTGATTTCTGAGTATGGGTAGAACGATTTCCAACCTGCCTCGATTATTTTCTGGCCGTGCGCGACGAAAGGCTCTTTTCCCAGCATTATGTCCACGGTAAGGTTCTCTGTGATGGCGTCATCTGCGAGGGTCGCCATGAACCTCCTCACGACCAGCTCGTAAACCTTCCATTCCCTGTCATTCAACTTCGTCCTCTCTACAGCAGCGACAGGGTAGATAGGGGGATGGTCCTTGGTTTCCTTTACGCCGCGGGAAGGGGAGAGGCTTTTCCTGGCAAGGAGCGCCCCAGAGTCCTTCTTGAAATCATGAACCTTTGACACTTCCAGCAGCGTGGCGTGCAAATCGAGCGATGAGGGATAGACCGTGTTGTCGGTGCGCGGGTATGAAATGTAGCCCTGCTGGTAGAGCCGCTCGGCAATGTCCATGGCCTGCGCAGCGGAGAAGCCTATCGCTGTTGCCTGCCTTAGGAAGTCGGTTGTGTTAAAAGGGGTGGGCCTCTTAAGCACCCTCCTGACGCTCTTCACGCCTACAACAATGCCATGCTCCTGCCGGGCAAGGAGCGCAGTCTCGGCCGCGCTTTTCTCCCAGAACTTGCCTTTCTTGTGCTCGGCCTCAAACTCCTCCTTGTTCTTCTCGAAGACAGCCTTCAGTTCATAGTACTTCCTGCTCCTGAAAGCAAGCCTCTCACGTTCACGGTCAACGACTATGCGCAAAACTGGTGTTTGCACCCGCCCCACACTTAGGTAATCATGGCCAAGCTTGCCAGAGACAAGCGACAGGAATCTGGTGAGCACAGCGCCCCAGATGAGATCTATCTCGCGGCGCGAGTCTGCCGAGTCGGCGAAGTTGTAATCGACCTCGGCAGACT
>SBBR01000115.1 GCA_005239615.1 archaeon | reverse complement strand
ATCCACGGCGGGCGACTACAATATTGTCGCGGTGGATCTCAACGACAGCGTGAGTGCAACAACCGTTGTGAAGGTCGGCACAATCAAGGGTGCGTCGGTAACTTTCTACCCGCACAACCCGCCGTTCAGCAAGAGTGCAGGCGAGGATATAAACTTCAGTGTGCAGGGGAAGAGTTCCAGCAACGCTGACGTCAACACCATGCTGACAGCAAGGCTCATCTCCGACGCCAACGGCTCTTCCGCCTCGCCGACAATAGACATCAACGCGAACGGCACCGACAGGAACATTTTTTCCACGACCGGTCTTTCCCAAGGCCTTTATTACCTTGACATAAACAACGGCCTCGCGCTTTTCGCCGTGCAGGTGTTCCAGTTCAAGGGTTTTATTGACCTGCAGGACGACTCGAACAATTCAACCTCAGTTTTCGGGCAGGGCAAGCCAGTGAACATAATAGCGAAGGTCACAAACTTCGACGGAAACGCCTCGCAGGACATCTCCAGCATAAGCGTTTCAGTGAGAAATCCCAGCGGCGACTCCAACTCCACAATAGCGTGTGACGTCAACTCCCTGGCGAGGTGTAAGTATTTCCTGCCTGCCGATGCCAATTCTGGCGAGTACACAGTGTCGGCTACCGTCACGGTAAGTGGCAGCTCGCTTGTCGTGAGGAGGGTCTTCTCAGTGCAGAGCTACCATTTGAAGTTCTTCACGCAGACCTTCACCCAGGATGGGAGTGAGTTCAACGAAAAGATGTCGAGCGTCTACCCGGCCAACATTGGGGTGAACTTCGAGGCGCACTTCGTGAGGACCTCCGACGGCAACGAGCTTGCCGGCTCCGACCTCAACTTCACTTTCTGCCAGGACCAAAATATAACGGTGTTCATTCAGGTGGCTGGCGCCAAGGACCAGAACCTCACTTCCGACACCACCACATGGAGCTCAGCAAACCCAGGCTACTGCCTTGTGAGCATACGCTCGCCAAGGACGCAGGGAGCGTACACCGTCACTGCAGAGGCAAAGGTAGGTGGGCAAACGCTGAGGAGAAGCACTGTCCTGAACGTGCAGAACTACCTCATATTCCTGCAGCCTGTTGCCTCTGACACCTTTGACCCGAGCACTCCTACTGGCAAGTTCACTTTCTTCAAGGGCGAAGGGGTGGGGTTCAATCCGAGCTACGTTGACCTCAACGGCAGTCTCAACCCGAGAATTTCAGGGGTGTCCCAGGTACAGGCGATACAGGGCAGCAGTGTAAAGACCTTCACTGGTTCTGACATCAACTGGAACAGGGACAAGAACATAATAACGCTCAGCTCTGGCGCGGTCAGCCAGCTCAGCGGCGGCTTCGTGCCGATAAAGGCTACCGTAGACGTGAATGCAGCGGACGCCAACGCCACAGGCATAACCGCCTTCGGCATGTTCAAGCTGAGCCTTCTGAACCTCACAGCGGCACTGGCTTCTGATTCGAACGGCACCGCGAAGAGCAACGATTTCGGGCCGCCTTCCTTTGGCCTTGACGAGAACATGTTCATAAAGGTGACTGCCACGAACGGCAGCAGCACAGGCATCTCTGGTGCCACAGTAAGCCTCAAGTCGATGAGGAACGTTGACACCTGGAAGGACATAAACGCCTCACGGGTTGCCTCGAGGGTGACTGACTCCAACGGCATAGCCGTGCTGAACATAGGGAAGCTCTCGCAGTTCGGCCTCACGAGCGGCGGATACTTCACTGAGGTGCAGGTCACCACCACTGACGGCAACATCGACTCCACAGAGCTGTTCTTTGAGAGCAGGAGATTCATGGTATTCCTCGAGCCTCTAGACAGGAGCTCGGGCACGCGGTGCGGTTTCATGCAGGCAAACAGGCGCGACCAGAACGCGAGTTTCATCATAAGGGCATTCAACCCGGAGCAGGGCTTCGGAGGAGGGGACATCAACGTGACCGCGCCCTCCACGCTGCCAAGAAAGGTCTTCTTCTTCGGTAGCCCTAGCAAGCCAGTGTTCCCGCCCCTTGAGGTCCCGAACGTCAATTTTGATGTCAACATTAACTATCCTTGCCAGTCATACGGGATGGGCGGCCCGGAAACAAAGAATTACACGATGGTCACGATGCGAAAGGCCAATAATAACAACTGGGACAATGGGTTCTACAACATTTCCTTCGGCGTTCAGGCAAGCGGAGGGAGGTTTGACGGCAATACCGATGTCGGCAGGGGCTTCATGATGGTCCAGCCTTTCACATTCCTGGTTAACCCGGCGAAGTTCGGCCATTTTGGGCCCCCGTCTGCAAAGCCGGGCGGTTTCTTCGACATGAATGTGACCGTGTTGGGAACAGCCTCTGACGTGAACATCAGTGCCAAGCTCATCGATATCCAGAGCGGAGGCAAGTTCGAGTTCGAGGAAAGCGGCAGTTCATCAGCAACGGATCTCAACATAGGTCTCAAGAGGCCCGCCACAATAGGCGACTGCAACTCGACCAACTGCCCGCTCAAGACTGTAGCGGTGAAAGCCGGCGCCACGACCATGGACGTGAACCAGATAAGGGTTTACATACCGTCATCCACAAAAATTTCAGAGTACCTCGTGGAGCTCAAGGCTACTGATTCACAAGGGAACACCGCCACAGGCGAGGTCTTCTTCAAGGCGCAGAGCTTCAAGCTGGTGAACCTGGGCTGGTTCGATAGCCTCTACGGCCAGTTCGGCCTGTCTTCCATGGCTCCACAGGACTGGAACACGACAGGTAGGACAGTGCAGAGCGCCTACCAGGCAAGGCCTTTCGGTAACAGCCAGAACGCGCCCCCAAGCATCGACTTCAACTTTGTCGTCGACTACGCCTCAAGGAGGCTTTACACTGATGTGAACGTAGTGCCTGGCAGCAGCAGCGAGGCAATAAGCGCTAAGCGCACTCCTGACAAGAACTTCGTTGCCGGCAACGGCGTGAGCGACGCGAACAGGATAATAATGCCAGGGGCAACGTTCTACAACATCGACGGCAACGCGTTCATCCTGACTGATGTTTCGCTGGTCGGGAGCCAGGAGCCGGGTGTGAAGTTCATGCGCAAGAGGGCTGTTGACGCCACCGCGAGCCAGTTCAACTACCTCGGCACTTACCCTGCCGACGTGAATTTCATCGTGCCGTTGCTTGTCAAGGATCCGGACGGAACCGCGGCGGACGTCAACGTCATAGTGACCAACATCGCGACCTTCAGCCCCGGCAGCTTCTTCCCGCAGAACCTCTCCACGAGGAGCTGCTCGACGGCAGCAGAGCTCAAAGCCTGCACTATTAGCAATGACTTCAACGCGTGGAACTCAGCCACCGATGCTAACGGATTGGCCCTCCTGCCGATAAGGATTGCTAGGCCGGGCTCGAAGCTGATGCTTGAAATAACCATTTACACAATGAATCCGTCTGGCGGCACGATAACGCGAAGCCAGAGGTTCCAGTCGTACGAGGGCCCGGTCATCGATGTGAAGAAATACGCAATAACCACAAAGATTATAGGGCCGACCTTCAGCGTAGTCTATGACACCAACCGTATGTCGGAAGGCATAACCCTTGACGTCAACCGGGTGGATGACCCTGGGGTGGCACCTCCAGCACTGCGGCCGGGTCGTGCAGGGATACTTATTGGCGTGGTAAGGGGAGCCTTGGGAAGCAGGAACAGCGTGCTTGGCGACATCAACGCCGACAGGAACTGGTATTTCGTGGTGGTCGACGGCAACACCCTTGTGATAGACGACGACAGGAACATCACTCAGTTTGCAGTAGGCAACGCCGAAGGCGTGCTGCAAGACAGCAACAATGGCGTGTTCACTGCATTGGTGTGCAGGGGCGGCCTCAACGACACCTTGTGCTCAGGCCTTGGCGGGGGCATGCTCAAGGCTAACGATGGCACGAACACCACCATGTACTTCGAGATGGACTCCTCGGTCGATTCCAACGCGTTTGACGGCAACGTTAGCTTCTATTCAGTCTACACAAACCCGTTTGACTTCCAGAGAGGACCCAACAAAGACGCTAACATACAGGTAGTGGTGACCCTCTCCAGTCTTGCAGGCGTGCCAGACAACACCACGTCATACTCGATAAGCAACGTGAGGCTCGAGAACTTTGCGCAGTACCAGATCACTCAGCTCGCTCCGTCAAGCTACTATGCCAGGACAGGCACTACCGTAATAAACATGGGCAACTTTAGCAGCAGGGCGCCAGGAATGTACAACCTCGTCTTCAACCTCACGGTAAGCGGCAGCACCACTGAGGAGAGGGCGTTCTTCCAGGTAAGGAGCTAAAGAGAAGGTGTCGATGGTGAATCCCATGAACCCAATGGCACGTCTTTCATTGATTATCGCATCGCTTGCCCTACTCGCTACCGGCTCCTCAGCCAGCGGCAGCCTCAGTCTTACGCTCAACTCGCTCGACACCATTTCGATCGGCGAATCGGCAATACTCATTGCAACGGTTACCGCCAGCGGTGATTCGGTTTCGAACGTGCAAGTGAGCATAAGCCTGCCCTCCGGACTCACGACAAGCGATTCCACAACCCAGAGCATAGGCACGCTTTCCTCCGGCCAGAACTCCTCGAAGCAGTGGGGCATAACAGGAAACGCGGCCGGCACTTACAACGACATACAGGTCACGGCTTCCGGGACAAGCGTCACATCGCAGACAAACAACGCTATTCTGACCGTAAACAGCGCCGGTTTCATCTCCGTAACCACACTCACGGCCCCGACTGCATCTACCCTAGCCAATGGCAGCACGACCTCCCTTTCGCTTTCCTTCTCCAACACCGGTGGCTCCTCCGCGACGGTCACCGCGGCGGTAACCACTTCCTCAGGCCTCACAATCTCAAGCGGCAGCTCCACCAATTCCTTTGACCTCAACGCTGGCCAAATAACCTCACTCTCCTGGACTTTCACAATGGGCAGCACGAGCGACCAGACAATTGGCGTTGCAATTTCCAGCACGGCAAACGACCCGAGCGACCTTTCCTATACAATTATTGGGAGCGGCAGCAGCCAAAGTCAGACTTCCGGAGGCAATGACATCAACAATACCAAGACTACTACACCCACAAGAGACCCCTCTAGAGGGCCAAGCGACACAACGCAGTCAACTACCAAGCCTCCCGATACGACGCCCCCGACCGCCAAAGGCGATGACAAGAAGGCTGCTTCAGGCACTCCACGGGCCGACGAAGGCGCGGATGTAGGGGAGCAGCCCGGCGCACAGCAGCAGGCCGCAGCCCCTGGTGGGTCGGGGCAGGAAAAGGGCCCCAACTGGCTCCTCGCGGCAGGAGGAGTGGTTGGCCTCATAATAATCGGCGCGATTGTCGTGATAGCCATCTTCGGAATCTACTGGTTCTTCCTGAGGCACAAGTAGTACGGCGCAAGGTTTCCAAAGAAATGGCAAAAGAAAAATGTCCCCAATATTCACTTGCCAATTCTTTGCCGCCACAATCAACCGCACCATGCTGTTCATGGGCTGGCTCAGTCTTTCTTATATTCCTCGAACACGCCCAAATAGTCCTGTGGTCTCCACAGCCACTCGAACTTCTTTGGGTTCTTCACGCCTTCGGTGTAAATTGGCCTTCTTGTCAGGCCAAGTCCTGAAATGGTTTTCGGCGTGATGAGCTTCAACGCAGGCACCACAAGATATTTCCTGTTCTCCACAAAGCCATTCACTGTCTCGTACCACTGCCCCCCACCGAGCTTCTCAATAGGCCCGTAATCGGAGCTGAAGCCGGGAAAAACCCAGTTCGCAATCACGAGAGTATCATTTGGGGAAGGGTTGATTGTAATGTGCCCGAAGCCCGGCAGCATCACGCATTTGTCCCCCTTGCGGGCATCGAAAACAAGGAACTCGCTGCCGTTCTGGAGCAGATAATGCGCCCTCCCATGCAGTACTTCATATACCTCAGGGTACCATGTTTTCGTGCCCGGCACAGGAGAATGGAAATGCCCGAATGTCTTGTTGAATTCGTCGCCCACCGTAAAAGGAGGGAGGACAGTGATGTCATACCTAAGCTTCGCCGCCCTGATTTTTTTGGCATCCTTTTTCATGCAGACGTCGCGGTACATGTAATAGAACTCGTCTGGTGCGTGTGCCCCAGGGTTCTTCAGCACTGGCATCATCCTGTTGCGCGTCCTCGCTTCCGGGACAGCCTTATTCATTCCCTGCCCGAAAACCAGTTTGTGGCCGTCGAGCTTTATGGGAAGGCCGCTCTGCCTCCTAATGTCAATCGCTTTCATGCCTGCTTTCACCAAACGCGACACATCCAACCTATCATCAGGCCTGCCAGAGCACGGCCTTTCACGCAACGGCTTCCCTGAGGCCTATGCAACCTGCGCCGGGCGTTTTTGGTGTGGATGCATCACACCTCATTGGCACGATTAGCAATAAATACCTTATCTGGCTCATTCAAGAGGGGTCGTCCCCAAATTGGTGGGCTTAAAGCTGCCACAGTTTTCGTGGCGGCCTTGCATTGTTGGGTGGTGGGTGTTATGCACTATAAGAGCGTGTTCGACTGCAAGCTGAAAGGCAAGACGGTTTTCCTGCGCGCCGACATAAATAGCTCGGTCATAGAAGGCAGGGTTGTGATTTCCTCCAGATTAAGGGAGCACTCGAAAACCATTTACGCGCTTAGCGAGGAAGGCGCCAAGGTCGTTGTCCTCTCCCACCAGGGCAGGCCGGGCGAGGATGAGTTCATCGAGCTGAAGAGGCACGCGGACCACATCCGCAAGTT